>JAUXCI010000149.1 GCA_030618945.1 Flavobacteriaceae bacterium | reverse complement strand
TGATAACAGCTACTTCTTTGGTGGTGGGCAATATGATTGGCGCAGGGATTTATGTCCTGCCTGCAACACTTGCCGGATATGGAAGTATCACCATTGTTGGCTGGATATTGTCGGCCCTTGGAGCCCTGGTTTTAGCAAAAATATTTGGAAATTTCAGCAAGATTATAGTCAATAAAAGTGGGGGTCCTTATACCTATACAAGAGAAGGCTTTGGTGATTTTATTGCCTTTCTGGTGGCCTGGGGTTATTGGATATGCATATGGGTTGGTAACGCCGCCATTGTTATAGCCATTATTGGTGCCTTAAGTTTTTTGTTCCCTGTTTTAGAAACCAATAAGTTATTATCGGTAATAGTTGGTTTGTGCTTCATTTGGTTTTTTTCCTGGATTAATACAAGAGGGGTCAAAGAATCTGGCAGAATTCAGGTGATAACAACGGTCATTAAATTGTTACCCCTGGTACTTGTCATTCTAGTCGGAGCCTTTATGTTTGACATCAATAATTTCCCTGATTTTAATATATCTGGAGAGAGCAACATAAGTACGATACCTTTGGTTGCTACCTTGACCTTATATGCTTTTCTTGGGATGGAGTCCGCCACAATTCCAGCCGAAAACATTAAAAACCCTGAAAAAACGGTATCCAAGGCTACGATGTTGGGAACCATTATAACTACCTTAGTGTATATTTTTAGTACCATTGTTCTTTTCGGGCTCCTTCCAGTTGAGGTTTTAAAAAATTCTCCGGCTCCTTTTGCAGAAGCATCAAAGTTGATGGGAGGAGAATTCGCCGGATATTTTGTTGCTGCCGGCGCCGCTGTATCGGCTATAGGAGCTTTGAATGGCTGGATCTTGATCTCAGGACAAATTCCAATGGCAACCGCAAGAGACAAGCTGTTTCCCAGAATTTTTAAAAGAGAAAACTCCAAAGGTGCGCCGGCAGTGGCAATCGTTATTGGGAGCCTGCTGACTTCAGCTATAATGTTAATGAACTTTTCGGAAAGTCTGGTGGATCAATTTGAAATTATTGTTTTGCTGTCAACGTTTACCGCCTTGGTCCCTTATTTGTTTACTTCGGCCTCATATGCCCTTGTAATTATTGAACATCGATTCCATTTGCCGGGAAGAGGGAAAGCCGTTATCCTTGCATGTTTAGGTATTTCTTATTCTCTCTGGGCGATATTTGGGTCTGGACAGCCAACGGTTTTTTATGGTACCTTGTTGTTGCTATTAGGGATTCCATTTTATATCCTAATGAGTTGGAATAAGAAAAGAAAAGCATGAAATTTACAAGCCAATCAGATTATGATAAACTCGAGGCTGTTTTGATCAAGCCTGTTAGAAATGCCTTTGTTTCAGATACTTTGTTGGAAAATCAATGGAGGTCTTTACATTTTTTGAAACAACCCGATTATAAAACTTCCCTTAAAGAATATGCTGATTTTGAAATGATCTTACAAAGCCAGGGTATTGAAATACAATATTTACCTCTTCAAGAGGAGCTTAGCATTGATTCTATATACTGTCGCGATGCATCTATTGCCACTGATTTTGGAATGATCATTTGCAATATGGGTAAAGCTGATAGAAATCTTGAACCTGCCGCTCAAAGAGCTTATTTTGAGGAGCACGATATTTTAGTTTTGGGTGAAATCTCTGCACCAGGTACCCTTGAAGGAGGTGATGTGGCCTGGTTGGATAAAAACACACTGGCTGTGGGTCATACATACAGAACTAACCCATCAGGCATAGAACAGCTAAAAAGCTTATTGGAGCCTAGAGGAGTTCAAATAGTGGTTGTTGAATTACCCCATTATAAAGGAACTTCTGACGTGTTTCATCTCATGTCTATTTTTAGCCCTGTAGCTGAGGATTTGGCGGTGGTTTATTCTCCCCTAATGCCTATTGCTTTTAGAAAGGAATTGATTAGAAGAGGCTTTGATTTGGTGGAGGTGCCTGACAATGAATTTGAAAACATGGCTTGTAACGTGTTGGCTCTCGGATCAAGAAAATGCCTTATGATGCGTGGGAATCCTGTTACAGAACAAAGTCTTTTGCAAAAGGGTTGTGAAGTTTTTTGCTATAAGGGAGAACATATTAGTCTATTGGGTGGTGGAGGTCCTACCTGCATGACGAGGCCTCTGCAAAGATCCTATCTCTAAGATTAAGGATTAAATTGTTCTCGGGATGAAAACCATATTTTTAAATGAATTATTTCGATCATGTTGTCTTATTTTGATGCCCATTAATTTGTATTTTTACAACAATTAATTCCATATAATGAACGTACATTTTATTTCCATAGGCGGAAGCGCCATGCATAACCTGGCTTTGGCACTGCATGAAAAAGGAGAGGTGATAACGGGAAGTGACGACGCCATCTTTGAACCCTCTAAATCAAGATTAGAAGGAAAGGGTTTATTACCCGAATCAGTTGGTTGGTTCCCTGAAAAAATCAATCCCAATCTTGATGCCATTATTCTGGGTATGCACGCAAAGGCAGATAATCCTGAATTGCTAAAGGCACAGGAATTAGGGCTGAAAATATACTCTTATCCTGAATTTTTATACGAGCATGCAAAGCATAAAACCAGAGTTGTTATAGGTGGTTCGCATGGAAAAACAACCATTACCTCAATGATCCTGCACGTGTTGAAATATCATGACATAGAAGTAGATTTTATGGTTGGCGCCCAATTGGAAGGATTTGAAAGAATGGTCCACCTAACGCATGAAAATGAAATCATGGTTTTGGAAGGCGATGAATACCTTTCATCACCGATTGATTTAAGACCTAAATTCCATTTGTACCAGGCCAATATTGCGCTCATAAGTGGCATTGCATGGGACCATATTAACGTTTTCCCTACTTTCGACAACTATGTTGATCAGTTTAGAATTTTTACTGACACCATGGTTAAAGGTGGAATGATGGTGTATAATGAAGAAGATAAGGAGGTAAAAAAGGTAGTGGAAGAAACAAAAAATGAAATAAAAAGATATCCTTATAAGACGCCCAATTATATGATAGAAAATGGTATTACCCTTCTGGAAACTTTGGAAGGACCTATTCCATTGGAGGTTTTTGGGAAACATAATTTACAAAATTTAGAGGGAGCCAGAAGCATATGTTTTCACCTCGGAGTGAGCGAAGAAGGGTTTTATGAAGCCATCGCTGATTTTAAGGGAGCAAGTAAGCGATTGGAAAAAATTATTGAAAATGAGTCAACTGTAATTTATAAGGATTTTGCACATTCACCATCCAAGGTTGAGGCCGCTACCCAGGCAGTAAGAGAGCAATATGTTGACAGAAAATTGTTGGCATGCCTTGAACTGCATACCTACAGTAGTTTGAATGAAGATTTTCTAAAAGAATATATTGGTGCCTTAGATCCGGCGGATGAAGCCGTGGTATTTTATTCCCCTAATGCCGTTAAAATAAAACGGCTAAAGGAGGTGAGTGCCAGGCAAATTGGCAAAGCATTTCAAAGAGAAGACCTCATTATTTATACCGACCCAAAGGAGTTTAAAGACTTTTTATTTCACAAAGACCTGAAAAATACTGCGGTATTGTTAATGAGTTCCGGAAATTACGGAGGTCTTGATTTTGAAGATGTTAAGACTTTGGTTTAATTAGTCCTTGTAACCAAATCGTTTTAATTGACTGTTACTGCTTCTCCAGTTTTTGTTTACTTTGACGTGCAGTTCCATGAATATTTTTTTTCCAAAGAATTTTTCGAGATCCTTTCGCGCTTCTGAACCTACTCGTTTAAGAGCGGCGCCTTTATGACCTATTATAATCCCTTTTTGCGTGTCTCTTTCTACCATTATCACTGACCTGATCCTGATTATATTTTTTTCTTCTTTAAATTCTTCTGTTTCAATTTCTACTGAATAAGGGATTTCTTTTTTATAATGTATCAGTATTTTTTCTCTAATGGTCTCGTTTACAAAAAAGCGTTCCGGTTTATCAGTAAGTTGGTCCTTAGGGTAGTAAGGAGGAGATACCGGCAAAAGTTTGACGATTCTGTCCATTACGGTTTGAATATTGAAATTTTCAAGAGCCGATATAGGCAGAATTTCTGCATTGGGAACCATTTCGGTCCAGAAAGCAACCTGTTCTTCTAATTCAGTTTGCGTTGATTTATCAATTTTATTGAGCAAAAGGATCAATGGAACCTTGACATTTTTAATTTTTTCGAAAAAGGCTTCATTTTTCAATTCTTTTTCGCCCATTTCCACCATATAAATCAATACATCAGCGTCTTCAAAAGCCACTTTTACAAAATCCATCATCGATTTCTGTAATTCATAGGCGGGTTTGATAATACCGGGAGTATCAGAAAAGACGGCCTGAAAATCATCTCCGTTCACAATACCCAAGATGCGATGTCTTGTGGTTTGCGCCTTTGAAGTAATGATGGAAACACGCTCTCCAACGAGAGCATTCATGAGTGTAGATTTTCCAACGTTTGGATTTCCTATAATATTAACGAATCCTGCTTTATGCTCCATATTTATATAAATTATGGTGCAAAGGTAGTTGGTTTTTAGGTTTCTTAGATGAAAAGCCTTTAAACCTTAGTTCGATTTAAAATTTTGGCACAGCCTTAGCTAATTTTTACAACTTATATCATGGCAAAGCCGAGAATGATGTATAGAATTACAGTTATTAATCCGCCAATTAGGGAATATGGCAATTGTGTTCTTACGTGATCTATATGATCGGTAGCTGATGCCATGGACGAAATGATGGTTGTGTCTGAAATCGGAGAACAATGGTCTCCAAAGATTCCACCTCCCAGAGTAGCTGCAATTACAAGTGTTAGATTTACGCCGTGAATATTGGCCATGGGTATGGAAATGGCGAGCATAATGGCAAAAGTTCCCCAGGAGGTACCTGTACTAAAGGCTATAAAAGCACTGATCACAAATACAACAGCTGGTAAAAATTGGGGCGATAGCCAATCTTTGGACCAATTGGCAACAAATTGTCCGGTACCCAAATGATTACAGGCATCACCAATGGCAAAAGCCAGTAACATCAGCAAGGCAAGAGGCATCAATTCACTTATTCCTTTTAAAATGAGTTCTACCATTTCTTTTAACTTCATGATACCTTGTACACGGTAAAGAATCATGGCAACGAATATGGAGGTTATAACGGCGTAAAGTACAGAAGAAGATCCTGATCCATTACCAATGGCCTGTGAAACATGATCCCAAAAGGAAGAGGCCTGTTCAACTTTATCCCACCCGGTATAGGCCAGATTGATGGGCATCATGGCAACCATGGTAATTAAAGGAATGACCATGTTGTAGGCCTTTGCCGGAACACCTTCTTTAGGCGGGTAGGAGGTGATCACGTCAGAAATCATCGGTTTGGATCCCTCATCCATTAGTTTACCAGTTGTTAAAACTCTTTTTTCGGCCTTAGCCATAGGGCCAATATCTTTTTTAGAAACGATTACCGTAAAAAGTATGAGCATGGCGATAAGAGGGTAGAAATTAAATATAATCGAAGACATTAAAACGGAAAATGGTTTTTCGACATTCTGTGTAAGCAGGAGGCCCATGATAAATGCCCCCCATGCGTTAAACGGTATTAAAATGGAGGTAGGAGAAGAACTTGAATCCGCAATATAAGCGAGCTTTTCTCTGGAAATTTTTAATTTGTCAAATACGGGTCGGTATAAGGTACCAACAGTCAAGGAACTGATACTGGTTTCTACAAAAAGAACGATTCCTGTTAGCATGGCGAGTAATTGTACAATAACCCTGCTATAACCGGTCTGTTTTTTTTCGAAATATAGAATAATTTTGTTGAGATGATTGACAAACCCTTCAACGCCTCTGGAATACTGTATGAACAAGAGCAAAGCTCCAACCAGCGCAGAGAACATGATTGTTCTGGTATTTCCTTCTGATTGAAAAACGTTTACCATGCCTTCAATAGTGGCCAATGTTCCATCAAGTATGTTCCATTGGTTCATGATTAGCCAGGAAAACCAGATACCAAATACCAGGGCTACGTATACCTGCTTGGTCTTTAAGGCGAGAATAATGGCTATTACGGGAGGAAGAACAGACAAGAAACCATAGTCATTCATAAGGATAACAAAAACTGATTAATAATTGTTAAATATAGGGAAACTAAGACATACCCTGCATTGCTTGTGTTTATTTTTGAATTGAATATAAGAGTACTGGATAAACAAAACCTTTCAGTCGTCGGACCAGAATAGGGGAAGCCTCTCTAGGAAAACTCTATTGCAATTTGTTTTATAAGAATAGCTGGATTGACTCCTTTCAGTCGTCGGACCAGAAGAGGGATGCTTTACTAGGAAAACCAAAGGCTATCGCCTTAAGTCTTTTTTTA
>JAUXCI010000228.1 GCA_030618945.1 Flavobacteriaceae bacterium | reverse complement strand
TTTCAACGGCTCCTGGCGCAATGTTACTTACGCGAACTCCATGAGGCACAAGCTCCAGCCTCATCCCTTTGCTTATCGCTTCAACTCCTGATTTGCTGGCACAGTAAACCATTCCTTTACTATAGGTCTGTTTACCTGCAATTGAACTGATATTTATAATATGACCCCCACCACGTTGGATCATCCATGGAACTATGACTTTTGATACATATAAAAGCCCTTTAAGGTTATAATCGATCATGTTTTCCCAATCATCAGGGTTTGAATCAATCATTAGATCCAAGCCATGTGCGCCACCCGCATTATTGACCAGAATATCAATTTTTTTCCAGGTTGAATTCAGACTGTTCAGTTTTTGCTCAACCTCATGTTTTCGACCAATATTAAAACTCAGCGTTTTTACTAAAACCCTTGTGCTGAGTTCCTTTTCAAGCAAATCCAACTTCTCTTTTCTCCTTCCGCAAAGGATAAGATCAATATTGTTTTTGGCAAATAACCTGGCGGTAGCTTCTCCAATACCTGAAGTGGCTCCTGTAATAAGTGCTTTTTTGTTCATGGTGCAGTTTCAATTTTCAAGAACAAATTTAAATTAAAATCTTCTTAAAACTGCTGCATCAAGAGGCGTAAATATTTTATTTTAAAATACTTTCTAATTTCTTTTCTTCAAAAACAACTTCTTGGTTTAGTTCTTGCCCGGTCCTGATATAACCTATTTTACTGTGCTCATTAAAGCTGTAATATACTGGTTCTTCGTGTCTAAGAAGGTCAATAAAATAAGGATATTCTGAAATGGAAAAGCGTAAATTGACTCGGTCTATATGTTTTGAATTTGGAGGAATAAAGTAGCCTTCATGATAAAAATAGGCGGTCATGACCGGAGTTAATTGAGTATCGTTATAACAATTGATAATGGCGTTGCATTGCAAATTGCTCTCTGAGCCACCTGCAAAGATTGAAGTAGAATATTTGGTAATCAAGCCCATGGTACAAGTTTTGAATTAATCCTTGTAATTTAATCATGATTGTGAGGTTTAATATTGACCATGATCAATGAATTGCTTGATTTTAATCATACAAAAGAAAACCACCTCCATTTTGAAGTGGTTCCTTTCATTAATTCAAACTAACAATACTAGGAAAATACTATTGCTATTTTTTTATGATTTAGAGATCAAAATGTAAACCTAATCAAGGAAAAAAGTTTGTTTTTTTATTGATTTATGGAAGATAAAACTCGAATGGACGGGTTAGGTAATAAAATGAAATAAAAAAAGCCGGCATGAACTCATACCGGCAACCTAATCTCAAACCTAATTATAATTATGAAAATATTATATTTTTAAAGTCCTAATACATTAATTGGCGCTAAGCCCATTCTACTAAAACATCATCTAATTTTTTTTGATTGCTGAAAATTATATTTTTGAATTCCGTCTGATTTATCAGGCCTCTCTTCAAACTGCTTATTGCATTTTCAACTTCTTTTTTAATTTTCAGGGCTTCTATTTTACATAAAAAGCTTTCGTTAATATCCGTAAATTTTAATATTCCTATAGCAAGTACTGCTTGTAAAACTGAATTTTTCATTTTGTTATTGGTTTTAATTATAGTCCAAATGTACAAGTAGAATAGTTAAAGGATTACGACATTAAATGTCTGATAATTAAAAATACAGTTAAATTATTGTTAACATATCAAAGATGTTTCATGTTATATGATAGTATAAGTACCAAAAAATTGAGCTTAGATTGGCTCTTCTACAGACCATGGCGCAATCTTAGATAAAGTAGATATTATAAGGTAGTTTCAAGGTTTCTTTTTATCAGGGAAATTTTCTCTTTGCTTTTTCCGACCCTGTTTTCAATAACGTTCAAGAGTCTTTTTACCATTTCGGTAGTAGTGATATGCTTTCGGATCATGATTTTGATTATTAAAGAGAATGCTTAAATTATTGTATAAAAATAGGCTTCAAATCTGAAGAAAAATTAAAGATATTGAGCATTAAAGAATATTAACAATAAATAATACAGCTTTGCCGGGTCTAAAGAAATATTCATATGCTTTAAAGCATTCTTTATATGATTCTTTGGACCCGTTGGGAAACACTTTTTTTTCTTGGGTTCGCATTTTTTGGTTATAGCTTCTATGGCAGTTTTGACTTGACCTTGTTAAATGGGAAACATTAAATTCTACTTTGATAAGTAAACAGATCGTAATAACGCCCCTTTTTATTTAAAAGCTCCTGGTGTTTGCCTTGTTCTTTTATTTTACCTTCCTCAATGACAAGAATTTGATCCGCTTTTTGAATGGTACTCAATCGGTGAGCAATGACAAAAGTGGTTCTGTTTTTCATCAAAGCCTGCAAACTACTTTGAATATAAGATTCACTTTCAGTATCGAGGTTTGAAGTTGCTTCGTCCAAAATAATAACTTTTGGACTCGCCAATAGGGCTCTTGCAATGGAAATTCGTTGCCTTTGGCCACCTGATAGTTTTACACCCCGTTCGCCAATCACGGTTTCAAGCCCATCATCAAATCGATCTGTAAATTCATCGACATAGGCTCCTTTTACAGCAAGGAGGAGTTCCTCTTCAGAAGCATTTGGCCTCGGGAATAATATATTTTCTCTAATTGTTCCTTCATATAGAAAGTCATCCTGTAAAACCACTCCAAGGTTAGACCTATAACTGCTTAAATTTACTTTTGAAAGATCAACCCCGTCCAAAGTAACTTTTCCATCATTTGGATTGAGAAAAGTAGCGGCTAAACCTGCTATGGTGGATTTTCCTGAACCTGAAGAGCCAACAAGCGCAGTAACGCTTCCGGCAGGAGCCGAAAAGGAAATATCATGTAACACTTCTTTTCCTTTGTCATAACTAAAAGAAACCTTATCAAAAAGAATGTCTCCTTTGACCTTATCGATCTTAATAGTTCTTACCTCAGGGTCATCTTCTTCATCCATATTCATCAGTTCCTGAGTTCTATCCAGTCCGGCCATAGCCTCAGTTAGCTGACTGCCAATATTGCTCATTTGAACTATAGGTGCTATCATAAATCCAAGGAATAGTGTAAAGGACACAAACTCACCATAGGTCATGCTTCCATTCATGATAAAGTATCCCCCCATTCCCATGATCCCGGCCGAAGCCAGACCCAAGAGAAGCGCAGATGAACTGGTCATCATGGCCGTTGCAGTAAGGCTTTTTTTCACATTAAGAAATAAGCGTTCAACACCTAGTTCAAATGTTTTTTGTTCCTGGGCCTCGGCATTGAATCCTTTAATCACCCTAATACCATTCAAGGTCTCAGTTAACCTGCCGGTAACTTCGGCGTTGATCTTTCCCCTAGCACGAAAAATTGGTCGAATATAACCAAAGGCCTTCAGGGCAATAACAGCAAAAATGGCCACTGGTACCAAGACCAATAAGGTCATGGTGGCATTGATTTTAAGTAAAATTACCAAGGATATAATTGAGGTCAAAGAACCGCCAATAAGTTGAACAAGTCCTGTGCCTACCAGGTTTCTAACGCCCTCCACGTCGGTCATCACCCTTGAAACGAGCGCCCCCGATTTGTTATTGTCAAAAAAGCGAATAGGAAGCGTGAGTAATTTTTTTTGCACTTTGGCCCTTAACAAGGAGATCAGGTGCTGTGCTTCCACACTCAACAACTTGGTCAGTGAAAATGAGCTTAAGGCTTGAATAATAATAGAAACAACAACAATAACAAGCAAGATGCTCAAAGCTTTCATGTCTTGTGAAGGAATGATTTCATCTATAAGATTCTTGGTAGCGTAGGGCAATACAAGACCCGATAAACTTCTGAAAATAATTAGAATCAATCCTGTTAGTACAATTTTTTTACGTGGCCAGATAAATTCTTTAAAGGCCCAAGCGAAGGAAACTTTGTTTTTAGTCATAACCAATCACTGGTCCAATATCAAGCCAAACAGGATATTAATGACAAGAAGTCAGTTATAAATGAGGAAAACAAACTTGGTGAAACATACAATTTAAACCCAATAATAGCGTTTCAAAAGAAAATCTAAATTAAATCAAAAAGTATTATGAGAGCAAAAATGTTGAAATTTAAAGCCTTTGGCTTGTTATTATTGATGGTATTTTCTTTATTTTCCTGTAGCGATGATAACGATGATCCATCAACTTTTTTAGAAACCAATGGCGGTACTGTTTGGACGGTCTCTCAAGCTGGTGCAAGTGTTTATGCTCAAATTAATAATAATGAATCAAATCCTTTTGAGTTGTGGGTATCATTGGGTGCAGGAGCATGTTATGTCCACGAAGATATTAATGAAGATGGTACTATTGAAGTGCTTGAAAACAACGAAAATAAATTAAAGGTGAGAGTCGAGGACGATGA
>JAUXCI010000289.1 GCA_030618945.1 Flavobacteriaceae bacterium | reverse complement strand
TTCCTGATTTGTATACTCAAGCGGAAATACTGGAAGCCCTAATTTATCACCATCTCTTTTGCTTAATTTTCCCTTACCTGTTGGTTTAAGAATTAAAGGAAGGTGAGCAAATTCAGGAGTATCCCAACCAAAAGCCCTGTATAGTAAAACATGTAAAGCCATTGAGGGTAACCACTCTTCACCTCTGATAACATGACTAATTTCCATCAAATGATCATCCACTATATTAGCCAGATGATAGGTGGGCATACCGTCTGATTTGAATAATATTTTATCATCAAGAATATTAGTATCGATTTTCATATCTCCACGGATAATGTCATGAAGTCCCAAAACCTCATCAGTGGGGCTTTTAAATCTGATTACAAATTTATCACCACTGTTAATTTTTTGGCCAACCTCTTCTTTTGAAAGGGTTAAAGAATTTTTCAATTTTAACCTGTTGTGCCAATTGTAGATAAAGGTCTTTCCTTTTTCCTGGTGATCGTTTCTGTGAAAATCCAATTCTTCTGCCGTATCAAAGGCATAATAAGCATTACCCGAAAGGATAAGTTGATCAGCATATTGTTGATACAGATCTTTTCTTTCAGACTGACGATAAGGTTCAAACCCCTTCTCCTTTCCCGGGCCTTCATCAAAAGGAATATTTGACCAATTAAGCGCATCTATGATATATTGCTCGGCATTAGCAACATACCTATTCTGATCGGTATCCTCAATTCGTAGGATAAAAGTACCATTATGCTTTTTAGCAAAAAGGTAATTGAAAAGGGCTGTTCTAACACCACCAATGTGTAATGGACCGGTGGGACTTGGAGCAAAACGTACACGAACCTTTTTAATCATGAGCTTAAATTTTTTGGCAAAGATAAGTGGTTCGGTTGGTTTATAAAATTGGACTCTTAGGAATATAATAGTATTTTTACGAAAATTTTTAACAAGGCAATTATGAAAATTAAACTTTTATTGGAAATGCCTGAAGAAATCAGGGCAAGAGAATGAAAAATAGAAAATGGCTATCGATATTGATTTTATTTATTTGTGTTCATCAACACGTGAACGCACAAGACTGGGCAAATTTGAATAGATTTAAAAAACAAAATGATACTCTTGGTCTCCCTAAAATAGGAGAAAGGCGAATTATCTTTATGGGGAATTCCATTACTGAAGGTTGGAAATCAGCAGATCCGGAATTTTTTGCTGACACAGCCTTCGTCAATAGGGGTATTAGCGGGCAAACAACCCCTCAGATGTTAGTGAGATTTCGCGCAGATGTGATTAATCTTAAACCTAAAGTTGTTATTATACTTGCAGGAACTAATGATATTGCAGGAAACACTGGTCCTATGACCCTTGAAGAAATCAGAGATAATATTATTTCTATGGCGGAACTTGCCAAAGCTAACGGTATAGATGTGATCATTTCTTCGGTATTACCAGCGTTTGATTATCATTGGAAACCTGGTCTGGAGCCGAATGTTAAAATACCCGAATTAAATAAAATGTTAATGAGTTATGCCTTTAACTCGGGCTGTGTATATCTGGACTACTTTTCTTCTATGGCTGATGATCGAAATGGATTGCCTATAAACCTTGCCGAAGATGGTGTTCATCCAACTAAGGAGGGCTATGCGATAATGAAAACCTTGGTTATAGAGGCGCTTGATGGTCTGCTCGAGAATTGATCTTTAAATGCAAAGGGCATATTATACTACATTCACAGTTAAATTTATCTGGAGATATTCTGCTAAAAAATGCTTTCTGTGGTAAGTTTTGGTTCAACATCTTAATTGAAGCTGAACAATACAATTAATCTCTAAAGACAATTTCAACTACTGAATTGGGAAATGCAGCATCTATTTTGTTATGAATGGAATTTCTGTATTTTATGATGTTATCCATCGAAATCATTGGCATTGTTGAACTGGCATAAATGAGGACCAAATGACTACTGCCTGTTTTTGAAATATGGCAGCTCTTAAGCTCCAAGTCGTCGGGAAGTAAACTTTGTATAACTGTTTCTATTTCTTTCACTGATTCTTGATTCTGTAAACTACCTCCTCCCAGTTCAATAAACCCTTCTTTGATAACGTTAAAAGGCATTTTAAATAGAATCAAACACATCAATATCACAACGATTGCATCTCCAATATAGAGTAAAAATGATAATTTTGAGGTTTCCGGAACAAAGGTTGAAAGCACCAGGGCAATACCCACGGCAATAGTCATAAAACCGTCAATTTTACTGGCTTTCGCCTCAACAGAGAGAATACTGCTTTGGAAATTTATCTTTTTGTTTTTAAATCCATAAAGAAATGCTAAACCGAAACAAAGAAATACCATCAAAACCATATAAATAAGGATCGGCCCCGTTTCAAGCTTTTTCAATTTATCACCATCAATAAAAGCAAGTATTTTTATGACATTTTGAAAGAGTGCTGCAATAATTAATCCTAAAATTAGAATTCCTTTTGAAAGGGTAAAGAAAGACTCGTAAAAATACCTGCCATAGGGAAATACGGAAGTTCTTTTATGCTTTTTATAGATAATTATTACCGCCCCGATTGTAGTTACGGAAGAAATAAAAGAAAAATTTCCATCCAGTAACAGCGCCTCTGATCCGGTAAGAGAATAGGCAACCCAGCCGGCTATCGCCATAATAAGGTTTATAAAAACACCTATTTTTAAGGCTGAGGACTCAATTTGATCTGTCTTTGAAAGCATTTTTTATTTTAACAGTTTACTAAAATACAATTTAAAACCTGAGTTCGCTTAAAAGTTTTAGCACAGCTTTAGCTAATTTTTTCATAGGCAACTATAAATTTTCGAAGGACTATCGGGATAATTCTAGAAAATTTAAGGCAGTATATGGGAAAATTAGCAAAGCCTTTTCAAGGAAAACCATTAGCACAACATTTTTGACTCAAAAAACCCTTAAAATAACCTGTTATTAATCATGT
>JAUXCI010000247.1 GCA_030618945.1 Flavobacteriaceae bacterium | reverse complement strand
TAGATTTTTCTTTATCCATGGTCAAATATAACAAAAAATACTATGCATGCATAATAAAATAAAAAAAAAGTTATGATTTAAAATAAATAGTTGTAAATTTAAATTTGATAAAAAATAAATAATATTTCAAATAATCTATCTATGAAAATTCGCGAATTAATTGGGAAAATAACCCTTCAAGAGAACATAAGTCCGATTGAGAGAAATAGGATCAAAGGCACTTTTGTAATTCATATTCCAAATCCGCTGGCTTCTTATTACAGCCGGTTCACTGAAGTTAATAAGCCCAACTCAATTGTGTTTGTAACCAAGGCTCAAGTGTCTTTTGAAAAAATATTAAGAGCTACAAAAATTATTAATGAAAGTAAAGGCCTTAATTTAAATGGTGCTAAATGCGAGGTGAATATAGGTAGAACTAAATATAGCGGGGTCAGAGTGTATGGAATAGAGAGATATACTAAGATAGAGGAAACTCAAGAAGCTTATAGATCATTGGGTTTTGATTTTCATAAGAATGTGAAATTGAACAAAGGCACTGATGCCATTATCAGGGTTAATAAGTTCTTTAATCTTTTAGATATTGAAGATAAGATTTACCAATCACCTCATAATAAAGATAGATACTATTTTGAAGTTCCAAAATATTATGATTGGGATGAATTCAGGGACGTAACTTTCGACATTAAAAACAATATTTCGGTTACGAATTATGATATTGCAAAAGGAATATTATATGAAAATGATGGAATTACAGATGTGCTCCGCGTACTTAAACCTAATATTTCTTTGGATATGGTTCGGGAAATCCGTCAAAAATATTTAGATAAACTCTGCGATTAGAAATACCTCTTTTTAGCTTTTCATTTTACTATATTTGAATTTTTAAAATTCTTATATGGATCAAATTTTAGTTGCCGAGAATATTGTAAAAAATTACGGTAGTTTTAAAGCCTTAAACGATGTTTCAATTCAGGTACCCAGAGGCAGTATCTTTGGTCTTTTGGGCCCTAATGGAGCAGGTAAAACCACTTTTATAAGAATTATTAATCAAATTACCATGCCTGATGAAGGTACAATCCAGTTTGATGGTAAAGCTCTGGCTCCAAATGACGTTCATTATATTGGCTACCTGCCCGAAGAGAGAGGTTTGTATAAAAGAATGAAGATAGGGGAGCAGGCACTTTATTTAGCACAATTAAAAGGGCTTTCAAAAAATGATGCCAGGAAAAAGCTTAAATATTGGTTTGATAAATTTGAAATAGGTCCATGGTGGAATAAAAAGGTGGAGGAGTTGTCAAAGGGAATGGCTCAAAAGCTGCAATTTATCATAACAGTATTACACGAACCAAAATTATTGATTTTTGATGAACCTTTTAGCGGCTTTGATCCAATCAATGCGAATATGATCAAAGATGAGATTATCAATTTAAAAGACCAGGGGGCATCGATTATTTTTTCGACACATAGAATGGAATCTGTTGAAGAGCTATGCGACTATATAGCCTTAATTCACAAATCAAATAAAGTCCTGGACGGTAGATTACTTGACATTAAAAAACAGTTCAAAACAAACACCTTTGAAGTTGGGTTGTTGACTGAAAAAAAAGATTTACTATTGCAGGAGCTCAAGGAAAAGTTTACCGTAAATGAGGCCAGTTTTAAATCATTAGATGATGATCTTAAGCTCAACATCAAACTAGAAAAAGGAGAAATTTCGTCTGACCTTATCAAATACTTGAACAGCAGGGCATTGATAACACACTTTAGTGAAATAATTCCGAGTGCCAGCGATATTTTCATTCAAACCGTTCATCAAAATTCTTAGTTTTTAGCGCTATATAATATGAATAAACTAATTCTTATCATTCAAAGAGAGTTTTTAGCCAAGGTGAGGAATAAGACCTTTATCATCATGACTTTTCTTAGCCCGATACTTATGATTGGGATGATAGCTCTTGTAGCCTTGTTAACCAAAAATAGTATTGATAAAAAAAGCTCAGTGGCTTACGTTGACGAATCAGGACTTTTTAACAAGGAGGATTTCAATAACAGCAAGACTATTACATTTGAAAATCTTACAGAGGTCGGATTGGACAAGGCAAAAATAATTGCTCAGGAATCTTCTCATGAAGGCTTATTGTTTATTCCTGAGAATAAGAACATCGATCAGGTTGCTGCAGGAATTCAATTTTTTTCAGAGGAATCACCAAGTATGATCACCATTTCATCTTTAGAATCAATTCTTGACAAAAAACTTGAAAATGAAAAGATGAAGAAACTTGAAATCGATCTGATCAAATTACAAGAAGCCAGAGTTGATACAGACATAAAACTGTCTAATTTTGATGGAATTAAATCATCAAAACTGATCAATGGGATTAAAATAGGCATCGGTATGGGTGCAGGGTACTTGATTATGATGTTTATTCTTATCTATGGAGCCATGGTGATGAGAAGCGTAATTGAAGAGAAGACTAGCAGGATCGTCGAGGTGATTATTTCTTCGGTCAAGCCTTTTCAGTTAATGATGGGGAAAATCCTCGGTACGGCGGCAGCAGGACTAACTCAGTTTATTGTTTGGGGGATTTTGATGGGCGTAATTTTTGTTGGAACTTCCTATTTTTTCGGAGTTGATCTTAGCTCAAACGGTGTTGGAGGACAACAAATGGCCATGGATCAAATGAACCAGATGGCTCAGAGTGAAACCCAATTGGTTTTTACAGAACTCATGAATTTACCCCTTGTTAGCACCTTTATTTATTTTATTCTTTATTTTCTTCTAGGCTATTTATTATATAGCTCTCTTTATGCTGCCATAGGTGCAGCTGTGGACAATGAAACCGATACGCAACAGTTTATGCTACCAATCATGTTGCCCTTGATGCTTGGTGTTTACATTGGCTTTGCCACAGTAATCAATGATCCACATGGAACTGTGGCTACAATTTTTTCAATGATTCCATTTACCTCACCTATAGTCATGCTGATGAGAATTCCGTTTGGAGTTCCATGGTGGCAAATTATGATATCTTTGTTGTTGTTGGTCCTTACATTTATTGCCGTAGTTTGGCTGGCTGCCAAAGTTTACCGTGTTGGTATATTGATGTACGGTAAAAAAATAAATTATAAGGAATTGATGAAATGGATAAGATATTAAAAGAAGTCTGAATTTAAAAAAAGCTACTATGCCAAAAATATTAATAATAGAAGATGAAGATTCGATTAGAAGGGTATTGATCAAAATTATAAAAAATGAAGACTCCTCTTTTGAAGTTGATGAGGCAGCTGATGGTGTTGAAGGGTTTGATAAGCTTATGGATTCAGATTATGATCTGGTTCTTTGTGATATAAAAATGCCGAAAATGGATGGAGTAGAGGTGCTTGAAAAAGTACAAGGTTTTAAACCGGAAATTCCCTTTATCATGATTTCGGGTCACGGTGAGCTAGAAACTGCTGTACAGGCCATGAGGCTGGGTGCCTTTGATTATATATCGAAGCCGCCAGATCTTAATAGGTTGTTAAATGCGATTAGAAACGCATTGGATAAAAAGAAGTTGGTAGTAGAAAACACCAGATTAAAGAAGAAGGTGGACAAAAATTATGAAATGATTGGTGAGGGTGAGGCAATCAATAATGTTAAAAATATCATAGATAAGGTCGCGCCCACAGAAGCCAGGGTTCTGATTACTGGGGAAAATGGTACAGGAAAAGAATTGGTAGCGCATTGGCTGCATCAAAAAAGTGATCGATCTAAATCAAATATGATTGAAGTAAATTGTGCTGCAATCCCTTCTGAATTAATTGAAAGTGAGTTGTTTGGACATATTAAGGGTTCTTTTACCGGTGCGCATAAAGACAGGGCAGGGAAGTTTGAAGCTGCTAATGGGGGAACCATATTTCTCGATGAAGTTGGGGATATGAGCCTTTCGGCCCAAGCGAAAGTTC
>JAUXCI010000186.1 GCA_030618945.1 Flavobacteriaceae bacterium | reverse complement strand
TTTGGTCATTCATATCCTGTTTTGGCTGTTTACTATCGGCTTACTCAGTTCTATTGCTGTACTCAAATACAGATTAGATAAAATTCACCCTCAAAGAAAGCATTTACTGATCACGTCACTTTATGGACTCACAGTCTCTTCCTTTATTCCAAAGATCATTTTTATAACCATCATTTCATTTCTCTTTTTTACGAATCAAGTGTTTTCAGAAAATGAATCGCTTATTCTAATTCCGATTATCGGCTTATTCGCCGGATTGTTACCTTTCTTTGCAATCATCTATGCGATTTTCAAAGCCTTGTACCGATTTAAAATTCATCGATCAGTTATTCATTCTCCTCTTTTACCAGATACTTTTGATAAATTGAAGATCGTCCATATTTCTGATCTCCATCTCGGGAGTTTTAATTTCAGATACCACATACTTGACAGGGCCATCAACCTGATTAATGACATAGAACCTGATTTTATTTTTTTTACGGGAGATCTTGTAAATAATTTCGCCTGGGAGCTAAAAGGCTGGAGTACAGTGCTGGAAAAACTTAAGGCCAAAAGAGGTAAATTTTCCGTCCTAGGGAATCATGATTACGGGGATTATAGCATCTGGAAATCTAAAAAATTGAAAAAAAGTAATTTTGAGTCAATTAAATACTTTTATAAAAAAATTGGGTTTACGCTTCTTTTAAATGAGGCCGAAACAATTGGACACAATTCAGATAAGTTTGCCATCATTGGGGTGGAAAATTGGGGCAACCCTCCCTTTAAGAAATATGGAGACTTGAAAAAAGCCATGGAGACTGTAGAGCAAATACCCTTTAAAATTCTTCTGTCGCATGATCCAACTCATTGGGATGAAGAGATCGTTGATAAAACTGATATTATTTTGACTTTATCCGGTCATACACACGGAATGCAAGCAGGAGTACGTATTCAAAACAAACAATGGAGCCCAATAAAATATAAATACAAACAGTGGGCAGGTGTTCATAAAAAAGGTGATCAATACTTAAATGTTAACAGAGGCCTAGGATGGTTGGGGTTTCCTGGGAGACTTGGTATGAGACCAGAAATTTCCTACATTTTAATTACATCGAGTAAGCCGTAATTTACCAATCCAACCTTCATCATAAATTGTAAATTCAGAAAAATAGAAACATATCTATCTTATTGTTTTAACTTTTCTCGTTCCTTTTCCTCCTTTAACCTTTGTTTTTCTTGTTTTTTAAAATATCCTTTTGTAAACATATTGTGTTTTAAAGCTTCAAGATTTTCATTGAGCAAAACACTACCTTCCTTGACATTTTTTACAGTTTCATTGATATCGTTGACTAAAACAGTATCATTAACCATATAATTTAAAGCTCCCTCTCCATTTTTTACATTTAAAATGACATCGTTTAAATTTGAAATAACCAGGTTTATGTCATTACTTGATTGTTCCAGATTGCTCATCACATTTTTAAACTGCTGGGCTGCTATTGAGTCTTTTACCAGCACATGTATAAGGCTTTCTTCATAGTTAATTGCGGTTATGACCTTTTGGATCTCATTAACCACCTCTGAAACGTCCTCACTGGCAGATTTCAAATTAGAAACGGTTGCTTTAAGGTCTGCTCCCATAGCCTCATCATGCACCAACATACCCAAGGTTCCTTTTCCTTCATTGATGGTACTGGTTATTTTCAACAGCTGCTTTGACAATTCGGCCGCATTCTGATTGGTTACACTTAAAGTAGACATCATGTCAAGGGTCGAAACTTTTTTATCGGAATCCAGTGTATCTCCAGGCTGTAATTGCCCTGCCGGACCCTTTCCTGGAAAAATATTAACCACCATGCTCCCAACCAGGCCATCAGATCCAATTGTTGCAATAGAATTGGTCTTAATATGCTGAAGAATCGTTTCCTCCAAGGCCATATTCACGCAGATGGTTGAGTCATTTATCATTTCTATATGTCGTACCGTTCCCACATTGATTCCTGAAAACCGGACGTTGTTCCCCAATTTCAGGCCGCTTACATTCTGAAAAACAGCACTTATAGAATAAGTATTACCAAAAATATTCTGTTTTTTACCAATGAGGTATAAAGCATAAATAAGGGTTGCAACTGACAGAATTACAAATATTCCCAATCTTATTTTTTGTTTGTTGGTTACTTTCATGATATTGCTATTTAAAAAATGCTTGAACCTGTTTATCTTTAGATTTGGAGAGCTCCAGAAAAGTGCCTTCAGCATAATTTATTCCATCTATCAATAGAATCATCCTGTCAGCAATAACCCTTGAACAATCAACGTCATGGGTTATGATCAAGGCCGAAGACCCATATTTATGCTGAATATCCCTCATTAGCTGTATAATTTCCTTTGCCGTTATTGGATCCAAACCCGTGGTTGGCTCATCATATATAATAATCTTTGGGTTTAATATAATGGCTCTGGCCAAAGCGACTCTTCTTTTCATACCTCCCGAAAGTTCATCTGGTATGAGTTCTACAGCATTGGTTAAACCGACACTCTCCAGGGCCTGAATAACTAACTCATCCTTTTTTGCTTGTGGTATATGCTGTTTTCTCAAAGGGAATTCCAAATTTTCTCTCACCGACATGGAATCATATAAGGCGCTTCCCTGAAATAAAAACCCAATTTCCTTTCTCAATAAATCCAGTTCTTGATGTTCAAATTCTAGTACATTGTTTCCCATGATCTCAACCTCACCCTCATCCGGTTGTTCCAGACCCATCAAACACTTGATCATAACTGATTTTCCCGAGCCTGACTTACCCATAATTACCAGATTTTCACCTTCATTTAAACTCATGTTAAAACCCTTGAGCACGTGATTATCCCCAAAGCTTTTCTTAAGGTTTTTAATTCTTAACACGGTTCTTATATTTTCAGTTTTACTCATATTCAATAATTAAAAAAAATGTCAGATACAAAAACGGCAATAAAATCAATCACAAATAATAGCATGGAAGTATAAACAACCGCTGAATTTGATGCCTCACCTACACCCATCGTTCCTCTGGAACAATTATATCCCTTGTAACAACCAACCAAGCCAATGGCAAAACCGAAAAAGAAAGATTTAATAGTGGCAGGAATCAAATCTGAAAAACTAAGTACATTAAAAACTGAATTGAAATAAAGTAGAAATGAGACATCACCTTTTAAATATTCTATAATCGCAGAACCAAACAATGCTATGGCGTCACCATAAATAATTAATAAAGGAATCATAAAAGTGGCCGCCAGAATTCTGGTTACTACCAAATATTTGAAAGGATTGGTACCAGATACTTCCATCGCATCAATCTGCTCAGTCACACGCATAGAACCCAATTCGGCTCCAATTCCTGAGCTTATTCTTCCGGCGCAGATCAAAGCAATGATTACGGGACCAATTTCACGAACGATGGAAATACTCACCATTGAAGGCATCCATGATTCTGCTCCGAATTCCATCAAGGTAGGCCTTGACTGTAAAGTCATAACCAAGCCCAGAATAAATCCAGTTACGCCTACTAATAATAGGGAACGATTACCCATATTATAGCACTGTCGCATCAACTCTTTAAACTCAAAAGGTCGGGAAAATAATTCTTTAAAAAACCGACCTCCAAAATATGAAAGTTCACCGATTTCGATCAAAAAGGACTTTACATTAGTCGGTATATGAATTTTGTTGCTCATCCTTAATACCTTAGTCGTTCTACCAAAGTTACGCATCCAATTCTTGAAATACAACGATTCGCACCATTTAATTCCTTGAATGATACCTAGTGGTCTATGTAAAAACAATCATTAGAGTTTAATTCTTTGGCTACAGTTTTCCGTCAATTGATAAATGACCTCAACGATTCTAATGTCATGCCTTTATGTTTTTGCTTAATCCAAAAACAGAAATCCAAAACGGTCTGGCACATGAAATTGAGGCTTCTTAGTCATAGTGCTTGACCAGCAGGCAAAAGTTGCAATATCCTGATTAGTCATCCATTCCGGTTCAAAATGATCCTGATTCGAAATTACCCTGTAAAAATTAAGCCTAAAAACCTTATCCACTTTTATCTCAGGAAAATTTAACAAGTCAAGTGGAATTTGAAGTTCCCCTATCCAGGTATTGGTTGCCTTGTTTTTCTTTACTGAATGTATGACTCCTGAAGTTTTTGTATCTATAAACTCAATATCTAAATGATTACTACTCTTCAAGCGGTTATTTATTCTACTCAAATACAAGGCGTTATTTGGGTTAAGTTGAATCTCTAAATATTTTTCAGATGAAGCTGGGCCCTGGTTGATAAATACCTCAAATATTTCCTGATTAAACATGGATGTATTGTCTTCAGTATAAAAATTTTGATCTAACCTATGGTTATTTCTACATTCAAAATTTATATATAAAAAAACGCTGTCGTACTTTAGTTGGACCACAGTCTCTTCAGCTATTAATTGACCTCCAACGGATTCTTTAAAAAATGGATTAGTTATAGCTGTGAATTCCTTTTGATTAATCCGTAAAAAAGGCACTTTAACAAGCCCTCCTGAAGACAGTTGCACCTCTTTAAACCCGTTTGATTCATTCATTTTTTCCGATCTGCAAGAAATTAGTATCCCGATTGATATTGCTAAAAATAATAGCCTATTTATTCGACTCAAATTTGAAAGATTATTGTGTCATGGAAAACAATCCTTATATAAAATTATCAGTGTTGCGATAAGCTTCCAAAACTGCTTCTTCGCCGGCTTTACCAGCCAAATTATTCCCATGTTCCATACCTAAAATACCCTTATAGCCTTTATCGTGTATGAATTTAAATACATTCCTATAATTGATCTCACCAGTTGTGGGTTCCTTTCTTCCAGGATTATCTCCTATTTGAAAATAAGCAATCTCCTCCCAGCTTGTCTCTATATTAGGAATCAAATTTCCTTCTTGAATCTGTTGATGGTATATATCAAACAGTATTTTACAAGATGGTGAAGCTACGGCTTTACATATTTCAAAGGCCTGTGGGCTTTCAGATAGAAAAAGGCCCGGGTGATCTCTAAAATTCAATGGCTCCAATACCATGGTAAGTTTATGAGGTTCTAAAATATCGCAGGCCATTTTTAAGCTTTCTATCACATGTGCGGTTTGGTATTTAATGTTTAGTCGAAGATCCAAATGACCGGGCACAACAGTCATGTGCTTGGCATTAACTCTTTTGGCAACTTCTACAGATTCTTTAATTTGAGATAGAAATTCCATTCGATAATTCTCATCTCCACTCGCTAAATTAGGTTCCTTCCAATAAATTTTATGCGCAACAAATACA
>JAUXCI010000044.1 GCA_030618945.1 Flavobacteriaceae bacterium | reverse complement strand
TTTGATTGGGACATTGCCCAATCCCTGTGGACAAAACAATACGTTTATTTGTTTGGCGATGAAAACGCGCTTATTTTAAATTATTTTCAAGACCTTTTTGTCGCTGCCAAACCCAAGTATGATCAATTGAGAAAATCAGTGGTCCATAATGATGGGAATGACAATAATATAATTGTTTCAAGTAATTTAAAAGACCCTGAGGTCATTGCTTCCATTGATTATGGTGACTCAGTTTTTACACAAACCATCAATGATTTGGCTATATGTTGTGCCTATGGTATGATGCATCAAAATGATCCCTTATCTGCTGCATCAGTTATTGTAGATGGTTATCACCAAAGCCTAAACATCAATGAAGAAGAAATAAGACACCTTTATTCGGCTATCGCCATGAGGCTTGTCATAACGGTAACAAAATCAGCTATTAATAATATAAAGGAACCTGATAATATATATTTACAGATTAGTGAAAAACCTGCTTGGGAAGTGCTAAAAAAATGGAAAGAACTGAGTGAGGATCTTGTTCATTTCAGTTTTAGGAATGCCTGTGGCTTTACTGCGCACCCAAACCAGGGTCAATTCATCAAATGGTCCAGCGAGAATGAATTCAATGTCTCCCAACTTTTCCCATCAAGCAATTGCTCTGAATGCCTGCCGATTGATTTAAGCGTCTCAAGCAAGTGGCTGGGGCATTTAAGTGACTTTGCAGACTTTGACTTATTTCAATTTAGGAGAAATCGTCTGCAAAAAACTGTGCCGGAAAAAATAATTGCAGGAGGTTATTTAGAACCCAGAGTGGTTTATGCTTCTGATACCTTTGAAAAAACAGGGAACAATGGAAAGGAAAGTCGAACGGTCCATCTGGGTATAGATTTCTGGCTCCCTCCGCAAACTCCGGTTCATGCCGTTTTAGAAGGTGAAATTGTAACAGCTGTCAATGACGCCGGTGACAAGGCCTATGGCGGTTTGATCATTTTAAAACACCAAATCAATGGGTTCTGTTTCTTTAGCTTATATGGACATCTATCAGTAAAAAGCGCCACATCAAGAAAGGTCGGTGAACGCATCAAACAAGGGGAACTAATCGCATATATAGGAGATTTTCCTGAAAACGGTTACTGGCCACCTCATTTGCATTTTCAACTTATGCTTTCTATGCTGGACTATAAGGCCGATTTTCCCGGAGTTGCCTATAAAAACGAATTAGAAGTATGGAAAAGCATTTGCCCTGACCCTAATTCCTTATTCAAATTAGCTGCCTTAAACTGCGATCATCAAAACACTAATGATCAGTTGATGACCTTTAGGCAAAATCACCTCGGCAAAGGAATGAGCCTCTCTTATGATAAACCTATTCAAATGGTAAGGGGCATGGGTGCCTATCTCATTGATCAATTTGGAAAAAAATATTTAGATACGGTAAATAACGTAGCTCATGTTGGCCACGAGCATCCAATGGTGGTCAAAGCCGGGCAGGAACAAATGGCACTTATCAATACCAATACCCGTTATTTACACCAAAGTATTAATCTTCTTGCTCAAGAGCTGCTGGAAACTATGCCGCCCGAATTATGTGTTGTTCACTTTGTGAATTCAGGAAGTGAAGCCAACGAACTGGCTTTACGTATGGCAAAGGCCTTTACAGGACAAAAAGATATTTTAGCTTCTGAAGTTGGTTACCATGGTAATACCATTGCCTGCGTTGAGATCAGCTCTTATAAATTTGATGGAAAAGGCGGCAATGGCTGCCCAGATCATACGCATATTTTCCCTTTAACAGATACTTTTAGAGGGAAATACCGGGGAAATAATACAGCCGTTGATTATGCTCAGGAAGTTCAGGATCAAATTGACCTCATTCAAAAAAAGGGGAGAGCACCTGCCGCCTTAATCATTGAACCTATTATCAGTTGTGGTGGGCAAATTGAACTTCCTAAAGGATTTTTAAGCAAGGCTTATGCTATGACCAGAAAAGAAGGTGGCTTGTGTATTTCAGACGAAGTTCAGGTGGGATGCGGACGCATGGGCAAAACCTTTTGGGGTTTTGAGCTTCACGATGTTATCCCTGATATTGTTACCATCGGAAAACCTTTGGGTAACGGACACCCAATAGCTGCAGTAGTTTGCAGCAGAGAAGTGGCAGATAAATTTGCTAATGGCATGGAATATTTCAATACTTTTGGTGGGAACCCAGTATCATGCGCCATAGCTACTGAGGTATTAAAAACGATAAAAAGAGAAGGCTTGCAAAACAATGCTTTAGCAGTTGGAGGCCTTCTAAAGGAAAAACTTAAAGCACTGTCAGGTGAATTTCCTATCCTGGCCGATGTAAGAGGTCAGGGCTTATTCCTCGGAATTGAATTGACTGATGCGGATCTCGGGCCTTTACCTGATCAAACAAGATATCTTGCCAATCGTATGAAAGATTTTGGCATTCTGATGAGTATTGACGGCCCTGATAATAATGTCTTAAAGATCAAACCTCCAATTGTTTTTTCAAAAGAAAATGCAGTAGAATTGATTGATCGTTTAAAATTGATTCTTAACGAAGATTATATGAACCTTTAAAAATAATAACATGAATAAAATAATGCTCCTTTTTTGTATGCTTACGCTTTCCTCCTTTCAAATTGAAGCGCAGTCTTCTAAAGATGAAGTGGCGATAAGAAAAGTTTTGGAAGATCAAAGATTGGCTTGGAATGCCTATGACCTAGAAGGGTTTATGCAGGGATATTGGAAGTCTGATTCTCTTAAATTTTACGGAAGTAGCGGGCTTGTTAAGGGTTGGGACAACACCCTGGCGAGATACCATAAAGCTTATCCTTCAAAAGATCATACCGGAACTTTAAAATTTGTAATCAACGATATTTCAAAGATTGACAAGGCCTCTTATTATGTCATGGGAGAGTTTCATCTGGAAAGAACAGCTGGCAATGCCGATGGTATTTTTATGATCATCTTTAAGAAAATTGACGGGAAATGGAAAATCATCGCGGATACTTCTTGCTAAATTCTATTATAAAACATAAAATTATATGGCAAAAAGTCCTTTTAAAACTTAGCTTATGTACCAGATAAGAAAGGCAAAACTTCAGGATTTACCAATCCTTTTGCAACTGGAACATGGTCTTATTGAGGTCGAACGTCCCATGGACCCTACCATTAAAGATGGTGATATTTCTTATTATGATTTGAAAGGATTTATCTCCGCTAATGACGTTGAGGTTTGTCTTATTGAGCACAATAAAAAGATTGTTGCTTCGGGTTATGCCCGAATAAAGGAAGACCGGCCTTATCTAAAACACAAAAAGCAAGGGTACCTGGGCTTTATGTTCGTTTTGGAAGAACATCGTGGTAAAGGGCTAAACAAGATGATCATTGACCGCTTGCTTAAATGGTGCAAAACTAAAGGTATCCACGAGATCCGATTAGACGTATATGAAGACAATGTGGCCGCCATAAAAGCCTATGAAAAAGTAGGCTTTAAAAAGCACATGATCAACATGAGGATGAATATTGAAAGTCTGGATTTATAGACTAGAACTTACATTAGGCTTTCAATATCCTCAATTTCTATTGGCATGGCCTCTGTTAAATTTACGTTTCCTGAATCGGTCAACAAATAATCGTTTTCGAGTCTGCACCCTATTCCTTCTTCCGAAATATAGATTCCCGGCTCACAAGTAAGTACCATTCCTGCCTCAAAAGGCCTGGAATAGAGTCCTACATCATGCACATCTAAACCAATATGATGTGCTGTGCCATGCATAAAATATTTTTTATACAAGGGTTGTTCAGGGTCCTGCTTCTCAATATCTTCTTTTTTTAACAGGCCTAATGTAAGCAGTTGTTCCTCCACCAACAAGGCCATCTTCATTTCATAATCAGCTGACAAGGCCCCTGGTTTTAGTAATTTTGATCCTTCCTTTAAACAACTTAATACAGCCCTATAAACTTCTTTCTGCCGTTCTGAAAATTTCCCATTAACAGGAAAACATCTGGTAGTATCTGAATTGTAATTGGCATAACAAACGCCAAAATCCATAAGAATCATTTCTCCGTCTTTGCAAAGCCCATCATTCGTATTATAATGTAAGGCACAGGCATTTTTTCCCGAAGCAACTATAGGCTTAAAGGAATGTCTAAGGGCCCCTTGTTTTAAAAAAGCATGGCTGAGTTCAGCTTCAAGTTCGTATTCCATCAGGCCTGGCTTTACACTTTGCAAAACCTTGTGAAAGCCTGCAACACTTATATCCGCGGCCTTTTGAATCAAATCTATTTCTTCTGTACTTTTAAGCTGACGCAATCCTCTGGTGATCTTTGCGGCTCTGTAATACTGATGTAAAGGATATTTTTGTTTACACCATTTAATCATTCTGTCTTGACCGGTTTCCCGATTATTAGTGAGACGTTTGATGTGTTCATTGTGTCCTAAATAAAAACCATCTGCTTCAAAGGCCATCAATTGCAGGACTTTTTCAAAATCATCAAGACATTCAACCCGGTCTATTCCCGATACCTTGCCAGCTTCCTCCTTGCTCAGCTTATCGCCTTCCCATATTTTAATGTTCGCGTCGGTTTTTTGTATAAAAAGAATTTCTTTTTGTTCTTTTTTATAGGCATCAGGGTATAATAATAGAATGGTTTCTTCCTGATCAATACCCGATAAATAGAAAAGGTCGGCATTTTGGGCAAAACCCATTACATCATCAGCATTAGTATGCTGAACATCATTAGAGCAGAGAATTACGATGCAATTACTTTCCATCAATGCTGCAAAATTACTGCGGTTCTTTTGAAATAATTTGTTGGCAATCAGCTGATATTTCATCTTAGGGTAAATTAGGTTAAAATTTTCTATCGGGGCTAAAAGGAGCTATATCCATAGATAAACGCCTTTCAGATATAATCTCTGATACCAGTTTACCGGTACCTGTTGCCATGCTCCAACCCATCATTGCATGTCCGGTGGCAATCGTCATATTTTTACATTTGGACGATCTTCCAATATAGGGGACACCATCTGGTGAAAGTGGTCTTAAACCTGAAGATGAGTCCAGTTTTTCTGCTTCATTTATTTCAATCTCAGGGTAATAATTTGAAGCAGCCTTGGCTATAGCATCAATTCTAACACTATTTAAGTCTTGATTGATCCCTGCAATTTCCATAGTTCCTGCAAAACGGGTCAAACCGTTCATGGGTGTTACCGCCACCTTGGCTTCCGCTAAAATGGCCGGATAAGAAATTCCTGTATTTCGTGTGACATTAATTCTATATCCTTTCCCGGCCTGTAGCAGCAAATTCATACCTAATTTTTTGGCTACCAAACCAGTCCATGATCCTGCAGACAGAATAAATTCATCGGCCTGATAAGTTTGTTTATTTGTTCTTATTCCTGTAATCAGACGATTATTTATGTCAATATCTACCACTTTTTCATTGCTTATGATTTTGACTCCTTTCTTCAGTAAATCCGCCTTTATATTAACCATAAATTCATGTGGCGTAGTATGTGAATCACACTTATACAAGGTAGCACCGACAACATTCAGTTTTACTTTGGGCTCAAGCAGCTGCACCGCTTCCCGGTCTAAGGTTATTGCCTCAAGATCAACTTCCTTTGCCATTCCAACCAACTTGATTTCTTCTTCAAGCATTTTTTCTGTTTGGCACAACATCAAAAGACCTTTCTTCTCAAAATGAAAGTCGAATCCATCCTCATTTTCTATATCCTCATATAATTCATGACTCATCACAGCGATGTCTCTGATCACCGGAATTGACTTTTTTACGTGTACCGGATTACATGATTTATTAAAGGCCCAGGCCCATTTTAAAAAATCAATATTAGTTCTTGGCTTGACATAAAAAGGGCACGATGGATCAAACATCCATTGAATTCCTTTTTTCACCACCCCGGGAGCCGAAAGTGGAACAAAATGACTAGGTGAAATATATCCGGCATTAACGTACGAGGCCCCTCCATCCATATTGGATTGATCTATTACAGTTACCTGATGTCCTTCCTTTTGGAGAAAATAAGCCGTACACAAACCTATGATACCTCCGCCTATGATGATGCATGTTTTCATGTTAATAATGATATATTGATGTACTGATACATTGATGTAATGACGTGCTAATCTATTTAATTATTATTTAAGGTTGACTTTGCTTTTCCTCTCTATATATTGATTGATTCTTCTTTCCAAAATTGGAAGAGAAACGGTTCCTTGTTCTAATATTACTTCATGAAATTCACGAATATCAAAGTCAGTCCCTAAGGCTTCAGTCGCCTTTATGCGCAGTTCTCTGATCTTTAATTCTCCTATCTTATAGGATAATGCCTGACCAGGCCAGGAAATATATCTGTCGGTTTCAGTCTCTATCTCGTGCAATGAAAGTGCAGTGTTTTGAGCCATATAGGTCACTACTTCTTCTCTTGTCCAGTTCATCGCATGAATTCCGGTATCCACAACCAGTCTGCAAGCTCTCCACATTTCGTAGGTTAGTTGACCGAATCGTTCATAAGGTGTTGTATACATTCCCATCTCCCCTGCAAGAAATTCCGAATAAAGCCCCCATCCCTCACCATAAGCAGACAGGTAAAGATTCCTTCTAAAAGAAGGTATACTATCTCCCAATTCATTATTTAAACTGGCTTGTAAATGGTGCCCCGGCACAGCCTCATGAACGGTCAAAGAAGGCAAGGTATATAAGGTCCTGCTTGGAAGGTCATAGGTGTTAACCCAATAATAACCAGGTGCTGTACTGTTTCTACTTGTTCCAACATACCTTCCGCCCGTATATTTTGGAGCAATAGCGTCTGGTACGGGTGCTACCCCATATGGTTTTCTGGGCAAAGTGATAAAATATTTTGGTAATTGCTCGTCAGCTCTTTTGGCCATATCGCGAGCGATCATCAAGAGTTGTTCAGGAGTTTTAGCGTAAAATTGCTCGTCGGTTCTAAGAAATTGAAGGAAATCAGCAAAGCTGCCTTCAAATTCAAGTTCAGCGATGATTTCTTCCATCCCCTCTTTGATCCGTTTGACTTCTTTGATCCCTATTTCATGGATCTGTTTGGCCGAGTATTGCTTGCTTGTGGCATAAAAATCGATCCTGTTTTGATAGAAGGCTTCGCCATTTGGGGTTTCGGATATACCTATGCTGCTTCTGGTTTTAGGAATATATGTGCCTTCAAAAAAATCCTTAATCCTTTTAAATTGAGGAATAACACTTTTCTCAATACTATGTTTGGCAGCTTCTAACACCGAATCCTTTTGACTTTGAGTGAGATCATCGGGTAGGTTTTTAAACGGTGTGTAAAAAAACGAATCCTCAAAATCTGCAATAATATGTGAATCATAGGTGCTTTCGTAACCTTTGAAGATTATTTTAGGTTGTGATATGCCTTTCTCCAGCCCTTTCTCAAGGATGACGAAATGCTCATCCACAAAACGGGGTATGTCATTTAATTTATTGAGATATTCTCTGGTTTGCTCGTAATTTGTTAGGGGTTTTGCCATATACACCAGGTTACTGTGGAACCCTGTATCAGATAGAATAGGATTCAGATACATGTCAAAAGCATAAAAATCAATCCTGTCCTGCAACACGAATCTCAGTAGTTCATAAGAGATCTGCTCAGTCTCTTTTAATTGCTTTGGATTCAGCTGACCCAAATCTTTGAGCTTTCCCTGAGCAAAATCTGCTTCATTCTTATAATATTCTTCAGTAAATACGCCAAGGGGAAATGCTGCTTCATCATAACCCTCGTGATCCTGAACACTTTTAATAATGCCTTCAAGCTGGGAAGCCACATCATTTTTATCCTGTTTACAACTCAAAAATAGCAAGACAAGGCATAATCCAAAACTTGGTAATTTTCTCATAGTTTTATATCCTATCTTTAGTATTCTTGTTGTTGACCAGTCTTAGAATCCCAAGAGGGTTGTCATTTTTAAGTGCTTCGGGTAAAAATTGATCAGGCCAGTCCTGATAACTAAAAGGTCTTACCCATCTTTGAATAGAATGTATCCCAACTGCGGTAAACCTACTGTCGGTTGAAGCCGGATAAGGCCCTCCGTGAACCATAGAAGGACATACTTCCACTCCTGTGGGCACGCCATTGAATATAATGCGGCCCACACGGTTTTTAAGCGCTTCTATAACACTGGCATACTTTGAAAGTTCCATGCCTTCAGCGATTAAGGTTCCGGTTAATTGACCTTCTAATTTTTTTATAATGGCTTCGAGTTGGGCTTTGTCTTCACATTGAACAACCATGGTAAAAGGCCCAAAAACTTCCTGATGCAAAGCTGTGTTTTCTAAAAAAGTAGCTCCCTCAACTGTAGTAACGGCCTGCTTTGCAAAGTTAGCCCCCACTTCTTCTGCATATTCTGAAACCAATTCAAGACCAGCATTGGCCATAACTTGTTTTTTGTTCTTTTCATAAGTACCAATAATATTTGGGTGTAGCATACAACCAGGCTCAATCTCAACAATAGCTTCTGACAGTTTAGTGATGAAATGATTCAAATGGTCTCCTTTAATTCCGAGCAGTAATCCAGGGTTGGTACAAAATTGACCTGCCCCCATAGTCACGGAGCCAGCGTAATATTTAGCCAAAACATCGCCTCTTTCTTTCAAGGCATCCGGAAGAAATACAACAGGATTAATACTACCCATTTCAGCAAAAACCGGTATTGGCTCTTCTCTTTTGGCAGCCAGGTCATAAAGGGCTCTTCCTCCTCTGATACTACCCGTAAATCCAACCGCTTTTACCTTTGGATGTTGAACCAGCTTAACACCAACTTCAATGCCGCTACTATTTAAATTGGAAAAAACACCATTAGGCATACCCGTCTTTTCAGCTGCTTTAATAATTGCTGAAGCAACTAATTCTCCGGTTCCGGCGTGCATTGGATGCGATTTCACCACGACAGGACAGCCAGCTGCCAGAGCGGCTGCAGTATCACCCCCAGCCGTGGAATAAGCAAGTGGAAAATTACTTGCGCCAAACACGACAACTGGTCCTAAGGGAATCAACATTTTTCTGATATCTGGTTTTGGCAATGGCGCTCTGTCAGGTTGAGCCGTATCGATATTGGCTTCAACCCAATTTCCATCTTTTACAAGATCAGCAAAGCTTCTCAATTGAAACATGGTCCTACCTCTTTCGCCAATTGCTCTGCCGACAGGTAAGCCTGATTCAGAGCAATAGGTGTCGATCAAAGTTTCTCCTAAGGCTTCTATTTCATCGGCAATCGCATTTAAGAACTCACTTTTTCTAGATCCAGAGTAGTTCCTGAATTCTTCAAAGGCCTGCCAGGCCAAATCAAGTGCATTATCTATCTCTTCTGTTGAGGCCTCAGCAAAAGCAACCTCATTTTCTGTATTGCTTAAAGGATTAAAAGTTTTGAATTTTCTTTCTCCTTTTGAACTCTTTTGTTTACCAATATAATTCTTTCCTGTAATCATTTAATTTTCCGTTTTTTAAAAATGATTTTCCTCATCAAGGGGTTGATAATGTTGAGTCGTAAGCCAAGGTCTTATCACAATTCTCACAAAAGGGCTTAATTCTAACAAGTCTATTAGTTTTAGTACTCGGGTATTCTTACCCTACTTTTTTTAAGAGTTTCATTTGGAATTGTCCCAAATCAGTCACCAAGATATTTTATTGAAGATGTATCCATGGTCATCGTTCTTAATTCATTTCTACTACCCATATTCCTCTCAATTCATTAATTTTATAACCAATGGCTTTGTCATTTGGATATAAATTTTCAATTTGTAAAAGGGTTTCCGATAAAACCTCTGTATCTTGATTACCATGACATTGCAAACAAATTTGATTTGTTATTATTGGATAATAGCCAATCATTTTTCCATTAGTTTCAGTTATTTCTGGTTTAATATTCTCGCCCTTTGCCAGGAACTCTTTTGATTTTGTAATATATGCTGCCTCTTCTTTGTTTGCCTTATTGTTCGGGTTCCTTGGCTTATCTGAAACTCTTTTTATTTGTACATTTAATGCAAGCGCCATACTGTCTGTTAAGGTATAAGCTTTAGCATTACAAAAAGTAAAAGCGTGTACTGTTCCATTTGTATTGATTTCATATATAAGATTCTCAGCCAATACTTTTTGTGTTTGCATAGCAAAATTCAGCCCTTGTTCTAAGGGCGTCAAATCATTTTTGTTGTCAGAATAATCTTTCACTTCTTCCTGATTGGTTTTTACACGGCTATCTTTTGTCTTATCGCCTTCTGATGAGTTCTTGCAACCCAATAAAATCAGTAAAATTATAAATAGACTATTCCTTATTAGTTTTTTCATTTTTGATATTTTTAAATAAATTTTATAAGACACAACTTTATGGCTAAGAATTGTTACGAATTAAAACAGCTCTTACTGTCAGTTATTAATTTTTTTATAAATATACGCTTACCCCCAAATTAAACCAAAAAACCGTAATAATTTCTTAGCCGTTGTTGTGACTCGTTGTTATTTCAAATATATTCAGAGTGGGCATCAAAACAGCCGGCAACGCCTGTTGAATTCGTTGAAGAAATTAATTTAGTCGACAATACGTACAGGCTATTGAATCACAATCATTATTTTAATTAATATTAATTACATGAAACAGATATTTTTATTATCTTTTGTACTTAGATTCAAGAATGGATATAGAAGTTTTAAGAGAATATTGTTTAATAAAAGCATCTACCACTGAAGAATTTCCCTTTGATGCAAATACACTCGTTTTTAAAGTCTTAAATAAAATGTTTGTCATTGCTCCTCTAAACAAATGGGAAAAAGGTGAAGCCACTCTAACATTAAAATGTGACCCTGAGTATACTATAAAATTAAGAGAACAATTTGAAAGTATTTACCCAGGTCCATATGTTAGCAACAAACATTGGAACTCAATAGACATCTTTAAAAGAGAATTACATCCTAAATTCATATTCGAGCTTATTGACCACAGTTATGATATGGTTGTAAAGGGAATGACAAAAAAAATGCGAGAAAGTTTGAATCATAAATAACGTTGTCTAAGAGTTATCAACAATAGATTATCAGTATAGTATTTATAATAAAAAAATTACTTTTCCCTCAATGGCAAACAAACTACCAAGGTAGTCTGATCAAAAGGGAAATCTTCCATGACCATTGGCTTACCCAAACAGTATTCCCTGAACTCCTCTATATTTCATGAGCCAAAATTATTTTACTAAATAAAAACCAGTGCCATTTTAATCTGATCATAGCTTAGTTCGCCTTTGAGCATATCAAAGATGGGCTTTAAACTTATTCTTTCTCCGGGACCAATTTCTTTGATCAAGGTATTTCTTGCTTTTTTCACCTTGTTAATTATTTTCGTTTCAGGTTTAAATCGAGACAGGTCAGTTTTTGGATAAAGATCAGCTATTCGTATCAAATGTGTAGAGACCGTACCAATGGTAAGGCCTCTTTCAATAACAATATCTTCAAGAGAATGGCCATTGTCAATCATTTGTTTAGTAATGAGATAAGTTGATTTTTTGGTGACTTTTTTTCCTTCTTTCAGATTTTTTTTATTCTCTTTGATCTCATCAATATTAGTCACTCCCCCACTCTTTTTTATGAATTTCAGTGCATTGTTTTCCAAGTCTTCAGTCGAAATCAGTTCCTCGGCTTCTAAGGATAGTTCAAGAAACCTTTTATCAGCCTTTAAGGCCAGATGATCAACCTCCAAGGTAGTAGCGTTAAAGCCCTTTAGTTGAAGCCCTTCGAGACCTTTTATCCTCGACAAGGCAACATAACCCTGACCTTTTTCAAAAGTATTACTAAGGTCCATAATGGCGCTATCAAGGGTCATACCCTGGCTTTTATGAACGGTGATGGCCCAGGCCAATCTTAAAGGCACCTGTTTATAGCTCACCAGTAACTTCCCGGTTTCATCCTCAATTCTCCAATCTTCTGGTTCAGCAACAATATAAACACCATTATTCAATCTAATCACGGGTAAACCGTCATCGTTAAAATTTAATACCATACCCAGAGAGCCATTGAGGTAGCCTTTTTCGTAATTATTCTTAACAAACATTACTTTGGCATCTTTTTTCAACTCTAGTGATTCAGGAGCCATAATAGATCTTTTGATGCTCTCGGCTAGTTTTAAATTACCTTTAATTTTAGCTTTAAAAACTTTCTTTCTACCTTTTATTTCGCTCATGTGTTGACTATTTATTCTGTCAACGTCTAAGTTATGAGTATATAATCTGGTTGGCTCATCTGCTTCTATTTCCCCAATGCTGGATTGCAGCAAGGCTATTGAATTAGCTGAAATTGAGGCTGATCTTATCTCATTGAGAATACCGTTCAATTTGCTGTCTGTATGTCTGAATTGCTCAGTTAAATAACAAACGGTTAGTTTGGCGTCGAGCCAGGCCCGAGACATAAAGCAAAACTTATCCTTGTTTATTTCAGAGGCATTACCAATGGGTGGCAATTGAAAAAAATCGCCACAAAGCACCAATTGAATACCTCCAAAGGCATCTTCCGTTTCTCTAAAAAATCGCAAGACTTCATTGACCAAATCGAATTGTTTTTTATGCAACATTGAAATTTCATCAATGATAAGCACCTTGCTTTTTTCAATGTTCTTTTTTAAGTATTTCTTTTCTTTTAATTCTCTTAAATTCCTCGTGCTTAAAGAATCCTTAATCCCTATGCCCGACCAGGCG
>JAUXCI010000150.1 GCA_030618945.1 Flavobacteriaceae bacterium | reverse complement strand
TTTTATAGGGTTGTAAAAGATTTGACAGAAGTACATTTTGTATTTTAGAGCAGATTCCCGAAAATCGATTAGCAGATATATTCCAAATATATAATACACCGGCAGTAGGTGCCTCAGGAGCGATCTATGGGGTATTAGTTGCTTTCGGAATGACCTTCCCTAATGCGAAACTCGCCCTTATATTTTTACCTGTACCAATCTCTGCCAAATATTTTATCCCTGTTTTAATTGGGCTGGACCTCTTTTCAGGTGTTACCGGTTTTTCAATTTTTGGTGGTGGAATAGCCCATTTTGCACACGTCGGAGGCGCAATAATTGGGTTTATTATAATGAAATTCTGGCAAAAAAATCAGTTTAATAATACGCGTTGGAATTAACAAATAATGAATATGAACTGGTTCTCTAATTTATATCAAAACTATCTTTCTCGAAGTATCGTAGAAAAGTTTATTGTGATCAACATCCTTTTGTTTGTATTGACCTATCTGTTTAACACGCTTTCCTTTTTGTTTGAGATAGACAATAATCACATTGTTGATTGGTGTTCATTACAACCCGATTTTGGCGTATTATTATTTAGGCCCTGGACCATCTTGACTTATGGCTTTTTGCACATCGGTTTTTTTCATATTTTATTTAACTTGTTGTTCTTGTATTACTTTGGCAATCTATTTCTGGATTTTTTTAATCCAAAACAATTTTTGGTCTATTATTTACTTGGAATTATCTCAGGTGGTCTGATATATATGCTCGCATACAATTACCTCCCAGCCTTAAGAACGCAGGAAACCTTGCTGGTTGGTGCCTCGGCTGGAGTTACCGCAATAGTAATTGGAATTTCAACACATATCCCTCAATATTCATTGCATTTTAGGTTTATTGGAAGGGTCAAATTGTTGTATATTGCTGTTGGTATGGTTGTTTTGGACCTGGTTCAAATTCCTGCTGGAAATGCAGGTGGCCATCTGGCTCATTTGGGAGGTGCTTTTCTAGGATTTATGATGACAAGGTATTTCCATCAAGGGACAGTTCTGATTAACTGGGTAGAGCAGATGTTCAGGGCCAAGGAAAAAACACCTTTAAAGACGGTGTATAAAAGTAAAAATAAATCTTACCAGAAAACTACCAATAAAAATGAAGAACAGGCCAAAATCGATGCAATCCTGGATAAAATAAGTAAATCGGGTTATGACACCCTAAGTAAAGAAGAGAAGGATTTTTTATTTAACGCTGGAAAGAAATAAATTAAAACAACCCTCCATTTGAAAAACTTATCGTTTTTAAATAAGATCATATTCTTTGTCAACAATGTTTTGGCATTGCTGTTTTTGGCTTCTTTTACCCTACCCTACGTGCCGCCTCAGTCCTTCCCTCTTTTGTCGATTATGAGCCTCTTGGTTCCCTTCCTCATTTTTGTTCATTTCGGTTTTATTATTTACTGGTTGCTTGCGGGAGTTAAAAAACAATTCCTGCTCTCTACTTTCTGCATTCTTGTGGCTATAGGGTTTTCATTTTTTCCGTATAAATTCAATGCCAAAACGATAATTAGTGGTAGCAGTTTTTCGATTATGAATTACAACGTTCGGATATTTAACAAATACAACTGGATCAACAACGAAGATATTCCCAGTAAAATGGCTGCCTTTATAAAAGAACAAGATCCTGATTTACTTTCTCTACAAGAGTATTACCCGGCTCAAGATGTTATATTAGACTATCCATATAAATATGAGAAATTAAGTGGTAATAAGAACGGTATGGGATTGGGTCTTTTTTCCAAATATCCCATCGTTAATCAAGGAAGTCTTGATTTTGAACAATCACATAATAACGCTATTTTTATAGATATCATTAAAAATAGTGATACCATAAGGGTCTATAATGTGCATTTGGAATCCTTCGGGATACACGCTGACAGTGTGGACTTAAATTTGACTGAAACCAAGTCAAAAAAATTGGTTTACCGACTTAAAACTTCCTTTAGCAAGCAACAATCACAGGTTGAAAAATTTATCGAGCATAAAACCCAATGTGATTATAAATTAATTGTTAGCGGTGATTTTAACAATACCGCCTATTCGTGGGCCTATCACAAATTAAAAGGGGAATTAACGGATTCCTTTTTGGCTGCGGGTAAAGGATTTGGGAAGACCTACCCTTTCAACGGCTACCCTTTAAGAATCGATTTTATTCTGGCAGATAAAAAATTCAAAGTGAATGAACACAGAAACTTTGACATACAATTGTCTGACCACGAACCCATCCTCGCGAAACTAAGTTATTGATTATGCCGTTTTTTTTTGCAAAACTTCAAATGAAAAATCAAAATTCCTTTCCGGGAAAAATGCTTATTTTTGTGGCCGCTAAAGATTAGTTCATGATGATTGATAAGAAAGTGGCTTTTTACACCCTGGGGTGTAAGCTTAATTTCTCCGAGACCTCCACAATTGCTAGAGATTTTCAAAATGATGGTTTTGAAAGAGTTGAATTTGAAGAGGCTGCAGATATATATGTCATTAACACCTGTTCGGTCACGGACAATGCTGATAAAAGGTTTAAGTCAATCGTTAAATCTGCTTTGAATAAAAACAACGATGCCTTTCTTATTGCCATTGGTTGCTACGCTCAATTAAAGCCGGAGGAACTGGCCAATATAGATGGAGTAGACATGGTATTAGGAGCCACGGAAAAGTTTAAAGTAATGGATTATATCCATGATCTATCTAAAAATGAGATTGGTGAAATTCATTCCTGCGAAATTGATGAGGCTGATTTTTATGTTGGATCATATGCCATAGGCGATCGTACCAGAGCTTTTTTAAAGGTACAGGACGGATGTGATTATAAATGCACCTACTGTACCATTCCTCTCGCACGCGGCATCTCTCGCAGCGATACTTTAGACAATGTGCTGAACAATGCGAAAGAAATTTCTCAAAAAGGCATCAAAGAGATTGTTTTAACCGGAGTTAATATTGGTGATTATGGCAAAGGAGAGCTAGGCAATAAAAATCACGAACACACTTTTTTCGATCTTGTTAAAGCATTGGATAAAGTAGAAGGAATTCACAGGATCAGGATTTCTTCCATTGAGCCCAACCTGTTGAAAAATGAGACCATAGAATTTGTTGCCGATTCAAAATGTTTTGTTCCACACTTTCACATTCCTTTACAAAGTGGAAGCGATCAGCTATTGAAATCCATGAAGAGAAGGTATCAAATTGATCTTTATTCCGAAAGGGTAAAAAAGATCAAAGAGCTAATGCCTCATGCCTGCATAGGGGTAGATGTTATTGTTGGATTTCCCGGAGAAACAGATGAACTATTTCTTCAGACCTATAACTTACTTTCAGCACTTGACATTTCCTATTTACACGTTTTTACTTATTCAGAAAGGCCCAATACAGAGGCTGTTGAATTGGAAGGTGTTGTTTCTGGACAAGTAAGAAGTAAACGCAGTAAAATGCTCAGAGGGCTTTCGGTTAAAAAGCGCCGGTCCTTTTATGAGTCTCAGTTGGACAAAACCTTAACCGTATTGTTTGAAGGAGAGAATAAAAAAGGATTTATTCACGGTTTTACCGAAAATTATGTAAAAATAAAGGCTCCATGGAATCCTGAATTGGTAAATACTTTACATGAGGTCAGGCTAAGAGAGATAGACGAAGATGGCTTGGTTAGATTTGACTGGATCAATCAGCCTGTTTATATTTAAAAGAGGAATGTAAGCCAAAGAATTAGTATTTTTGATTTCATTCAAAGCAATGAAGAATAGAATTCACATATATTTTATGCCGGGGCTTGCGGCAAGCTCCAAAATTTTTGAATATATCAAATTACCCAAAGAAAGCTTTGAATGTCATTACCTTGAATGGTCCGTTCCTGACTCAATTGATGAATCTCTCGGGTCCTATGCCAAAAAATATGCCTTAAAGATTCAGCACGAGCAAGTCGTTTTGATAGGTGTCTCGTTCGGAGGCATTCTGGTGCAGGAGATCAGTAAGTTGATACCGGTAAAGCGAGTCATTATCATATCCAGTTTAAGAACTATTGATGAAATCCCGAAAAGGTTAAAGCTTTTAAAATATACCCGAGCGTATCATTTAATTCCTACCAGGCGAATCTCTCGAATTGATACTTTTTCTAAGTACGATTTTTTAAGGCCCTTCAAGAAAAAGGCAGAATTATATGATAAATATTTCAGTATAAGAAATGAAATTTATCTAAATTGGGCACTTCATAACCTGTTACATTGGGAAAACAAAGAAATAATGGATAAAGTGATCCATATCCATGGTAACAAAGACGAAATATTACCAATTAAACATATTGACGATTGCATTTCTATTGAAGGAGGAACCCATGCAATGATCATTATTAAATCAAAACAAATAAGTAAAATCATAGAGAACTTACTTCTACCATGATATTGGAAAAAACCTTTATAAAAGACTTAATTCTATTGAAACCTCAAGTTTATCAGGATCAGAGAGGTTATTTCATGGAATCATTCAATCAAAAGAAAATTGAAATTCTCATTAAGGACCGCTTTGTTCAGGACAATGAATCTCTTTCAGTTAAAAATGTCCTGAGAGGACTTCATTTTCAATTACCTCCCCATGTACAGTCAAAGTTGATCAGAGTAGTTATGGGAAGTATCCTTGATGTTGCGGTAGATCTGAGAAAAGATTCCGCAACATATGGGCAGCATTTTAAGCACGTTCTCAGTGGCGAAAATAAAAAACAGCTTTACATTCCTGAGGGTTTTGCACATGGTTTTTTGTGTTTAGAAGAAAACACCATTATAAACTATAAATGCTCGGAATACTATTATGCTAATAGTGAAGAGGCTATCCTTTGGAATGATCCCCAGCTGAATATTGACTGGGGAATTAAGGATCCCATTTTGGCAGAAAAAGATCAAATTGCCAAAAATTTAGCTACATTTGACAATCCCTTTTAATTTTTAAAGCTTATAAAATGAACAGATCATATCGCTTTATCGTACTTGCAAGTATAATAATTATTGCCATTTTCTTAATCAATGCGGAGAAATCTGTAAAAGGTGATGTAAGCAAAGGTCAAGTGAGTATTGATTCTTTGAAAAACCCTGAAACAGCTACTAAAACCAGAGCCCTGAAAATTCCAAATAATTTAAATTTTGCAGGAGAAAAGGTAGAATTAAATAAAACTGATATTAGAGAAAGAATTGACCGCGAGTTACTGGTCAATACTTATTGGCAATCTAATGCGCTTCTTTGGTTTAAAAGAACCAATAAATATTTCCCTGTAATTGAACCCATTCTCAAGGCAAAAGGTGTCCCGGATGATTTTAAATATTTATCGGTTATTGAAAGTGATCTTAGAAATGTTACTTCCCCTGCAGGAGCTAAAGGCATGTGGCAGATGTTAAAGGGTGCCGGTAAGGAGAACGGACTGGAAATTAATCAAAATGTAGATGAAAGATATCATTTAGAAAAGGCCACTGCGGCTGCATGTGATTATCTGATCAAAGCAAAGGAAAGACTTGGAAGCTGGACATTAGCCGCTGCTGCTTATCACGGAGGGAACTATGGTATTGAGAAAAAATTAAAAGAGCAATTGGTCGATAATTATTATGACGTATTGGTGGGTGAGAACACAGAAAGATACATTCCAAGAATTGTTGCCGCCAAAGAAATTCTAAGTCATCCTAAAAAATATGGCTTTGAGTTTGACAAAGACGACCTTTATGTAATCAAACCATTCTATGTTGTAAAAGTTGATACGGTGATCACTGACATTGCTGTATTTGCTCAAAAATTTGGCAGCAACTACAAAGAATTAAAGATGTATAATCCTTGGCTGAGAGAGAATAAATTGAATAATAAGACAAGGAAAATGTATGAGATAAAAATTCCTGAATAGTTTTGATTGAACCTGATAAACTAACTCTAATTCCATTTTTATGAAAACAAGGCACATATTTTCCTATTGCTTTGTCATAATCACCCTATCGCTTATAGCCTGTTCTTCAGAAATAAATAAAACTGAAACTAATCTAATTGTGGGTGCAAAGCTTTATGAGCACCAAGAAGATTTTAATCTATTGTTTGATCAATTTAACAAGGTAGGTATCAATACGGTTTTTGCAAGTACCGAATTGATTTCAAACAAAGAATTCATGTCAGCTTCAAAAAATAATGGGATAAAGACCTTTGTGATCCTGCCCATTTTTTATGCACCAGAGGCACTCGACAAAAATGCTGGTCTATATGCCATTAATCAGTTTGGCGCTCAGGCAAAGAAAGAATGGGTTAAGTTTGTTTGCCCCTCAAATCAGGAATTCATTGATGACAAAG
>JAUXCI010000101.1 GCA_030618945.1 Flavobacteriaceae bacterium | reverse complement strand
GAAGCAAGAAAACCTTAACTTTCTAATAAATAGATTGTTAAGGTTTTTCTCTGTACTCGGAGCGGGACTTGAACCCACACGGCCATCACTGGCCACTGGATTTTAAGTCCAGCGTGTCTACCAATTCCACCATCCGAGCATGATTAGTTTCCTGGTATATATTGAAATGGAGCGAAAGACGGGATTTGAACCCCTGCCTGTCGGCAGACAGGCCTGACTGCCGTCAGGCAGGCGCGACAGGGTCGCTATCTTCATCTAAGATGAATTAAATTCACAAATATCACTTCCATACTCTGAGCGAAAGACGGGATTTGAACCCGCGACCCCCACCTTGGCAAGGTGATGCTCTACCACTGAGCTACTTTCGCATAAGTTTAGTAAAAAGAACGTGCAATTTTTAAATTGCCAGCTAGCCTTTCAGTAAGCAGGCGCAAATTTAATATATTTTAATAAATCGCAAAGCTTTTTAGTCATATTTTTTAGTATTTTTTTGTGTGGTTAATCTCAATTAATAGATATATTTGCAGCGATTTTAAAAACAGGCATTTATAAACTTGGAATTAGCTCTAAAAAAACATAGCCTTCTAGACGACCTTAAGCAACTAACCAAGTTTGGTTTGTCATTGAGCGTTGTTTTTTCTTCAGTAGCCGGATATCTTCTTGCTGTTGACACAATAGATTTCAAGATTGTATTTTTTCTAGCCATTGGAGGTTATTGTATGGTTGGCGCTTCAAATGCATTTAATCAGATCATCGAAAGAGGGCCTGATGCCTTGATGAAAAGAACTATGGACAGGCCGATTCCGGCAGGAAGGATGTCAGTGAATACGGCAATGATTATTGCGGTTTCTCTAACCATTATTGGCCTGGTTATTTTATATAACATTAATGAACGAACGGCTATTTTTGGCGCTATTTCGATCTTTCTATATACCAGCGTCTACACGCCTTTAAAGCCCGTTACGCCCTTGTCTGTTTTTGTAGGTGCGATTCCCGGAGCCATCCCATTTATGTTAGGATGGGTTGCTGCAACAGGTGAATTTGGAATTGAACCAGGGATGTTATTTATGATTCAGTTTTTTTGGCAATTCCCTCATTTTTGGGCTATAGGCTGGTTACAGTTTGAGGAATATAAAAAGGCAGGATTTAATTTAATGCCTACAGGAGAGAAAAATAAAAAGGCATCAAAACTGATCATCATATATACAGTGTTTATGCTAATCGTTTCTATCTTTCCCTTGTTCAGGTATACCGGGGAATTATATTTGTTGCCGGGTTCGGCGGCCATCATATTTATACTTGGACTGGTGATGCTTTATTACGGTGTTAAATTGCATCGAGAACAATCAAATAAGATGGCAAGAAAACTAATGTTATCAAGCGTTTTATACATAACTTTGATTCAGATTATTTTTGTAATTGATAAATTTCTACACTAATCAAACATGGAACAAAAAACAAAGGAAAAGACGTTTAAACAAATGTTGTGGATTTCAATGATAAGTATGACCATGATGTTTGCTGGTCTTACCAGTGCTTATGTGGTAAGTAAGGGGAGAGAAGATTGGGTGAGTTTCGAACTGCCCAGTGCATTTTACATCAGTACCATACTTATATTGTTGAGCAGTATTTGTTTTTATTTGGCGAAAAAAACACTTTTGGCCGGAGATAATTCTAAAACTACTTTATTATTGGTATTGACCTTAGTTCTGGGATTAAGCTTTATTTTTTATCAGTTCAATGGGTTTAATCAATTGATTGAAGCTGGATTGTATACTACCGGAGTCCAAAGTAACGTCGCTTCTTCTTTTTTATATGTAATAACCGGAGCTCATCTGCTTCATATTTTTGCAGGTATAATTGTATTGTTTAAGGTGTTGTATGGGAATGTAACCAAGAAATACACTATAACTGATCATCTTGGATTCTCATTGGGTGCTATATTTTGGCATTTTGTGGATGCACTTTGGATTTATTTGTTTCTCTTTTTCTATTTTATTGGCTAACACCAAGATTTTTGGCTTATTGATTCTATTTATCAAATATTTTTATATTTTTGCTGCTCTAGCTAAAACATGACAAAAGTCAGCTTTAGTTTGTAATTAAGATCAATTAATAAATTTTTTATATGGAGGCAATTGTTGCTGATTCCCCTAAAGGAGGAGCCTGGGGCGGTGGAGGAAGCCAACCTTTCGGTGCTAGCTATGGCAAAATGATGATGTGGTTTTTTATCATGTCTGATGCCCTTACTTTTTCAGGATTTTTAGGAGCGTATGGGTTTATACGTTATAGATTCCTTGATTCTTGGCCAATTGCTGATCAGGTATTTACTCATATCCCGTTTATACATGGTGATTATCCGATGTATTATGTGGCGTTTATGACCTTTGTTTTGATCTTTTCTTCTGTAACAATGGTGCTTGCAGTTGACGCGGGTAAGCAGATGCAAAAAGGCAAAGTGATTGTCTATATGGGGCTTACCATCATTGGAGGTCTGATTTTCCTTGGGTCTCAAGCCTGGGAATGGAAAACATTTATTGGAGGAAGTTATGGCGCTGTGCAATTAGAAGACGGAAAAATAGTACAGTTTGTTGATGGAACAGGGCATCAGGTATCGCTTGAAAGTTTTGCAGCGAAGGATCATGGTGAAAGAGTGCAGCAAACCAAAAGCAATGGAATCTGGTTTGTTTCTGAGTCGGCTTTACCAGCTATTTCACTCGAACAGGTAAAAGAAGGGTTCGCAAATAGTCCTGATATAGCCATGAGAACTGAGTTAATCAACCTAGATACAAAGGAAAAAACAATTGTTTCAAGAGAAGAAGCCAATAAATATTTAGATAAGGCAAATAAAGTTGTCATAGGGGCAAATCTTAAAGAAAATGAGTATGGAAAAACTCTTTTTGCTGATTTTTTCTTCTTTATCACAGGGTTTCATGGATTTCACGTTTTATCAGGTATCCTTATTAATATCATCATATTTTTTAATGTTATAATAGGAACCTATGAACGCAGAGGTCATTATGAAATGGTTGAGAAAGTTGGATTATACTGGCATTTCGTTGACCTTGTGTGGGTATTTGTATTCACTTTCTTCTATCTGATATAAAAATAAAATATAATATGTCGCACGCTAAATCACATACTGCTTTAATTTGGAAAGTTTTTGCATTTCTTTCTTTGGTAACAATCGTAGAAGTTATTCTAGGAATAAATAAACCAGATTCTTTAAATCTAACCAATGTTTTGGGCACAAGTGTGTTGAACTGGATATTTTTAATTTTGACACTTGTAAAGGCCTATGGAATTGCTTGGTATTTCATGCATTTAAAAGATGAAAAAACATGGTTAAGAAGGTCTATCGTATGGCCTGTGATATTTTTGATCTGTTATCTGGCCTTTTTTGTACTCTATGAAGGGCAAGCATTGGGAATCATTGATGCTTCTTGGATAAGATGGTCCTACTATTAAATTAAATCTAATTTATACATCAAGTGTTTTGAGTTTTCAAAACACTTTTTTTATACCTTTACTTTATGGCAAAATCCAGAAAAAATACAATTGTTTTATCTATCCTTTTCTTTGGACCCTTATTGTTTTATTTGGTGCTTCTAACAGGTACTAATAATTTTGCAAAACTTCCGGTTTTAACACCAGGAATAAATGATGTTGAGGGGTTTTCTTCAACTGATTCGGTTTCACTTAAAAAAAACATCAGTGTTTTGTGTTTCTTTGGGTCAGATTTATTAAGACATAAAACCAATGCCCTTAATTTGAATGAAAAGATTTATAAACACTTTTATGGATTTAAAGGGTTTCAGTTTGTCATAGTTTTACCTAAAGGAGCTGAAGAAGATGCAAAACAGCTTAAAAAAGAGTTGGGAGCAACTTATAATGTTGATAAATGGCATTTTATTTTTGGTGATAAAACTCAGGTTGAAACCATGTTCAATAGCCTAAAAACCGGTTATAAACTGGATAATTATTCATATTCACCTTATGCTTTTATTGTTGACAGAGAATTGAACTTAAGAGGAAGAAATGATGAGGAAGCTGCAGAAGAAGGTTTGCTATTTGGATATAATGCAGAATCTGTTGCCACAGTTCATCAGGAAATGGTAGATGATGTTAAAGTGGTCATGGCTGAATACAGGCTTGCCTTGAAGAAGAATAAAAGAGAAATTTAAACCAATAAAAGATGAAGAAGTACTCTTATATTTCTATTGCTTTTGTCATATTGATTTTTGGGATATGGGCCGTGCCAAAAATTGTTGCTAATTTCAATCAAAAACAGTTGATGAAATTTGAAGAGGTACCTCCTTTTGAATTTGAGAATCAGCACAGTTTATTAATTGGAAATTCTGATTATAAAAATAAGGTTTATGTGGTTGAATTCTTCTTTACCTCATGTCCTACTATTTGTCCGAGAATGAACGAAAACATGGTAAAAGTTCAAAACGAATTTTATGGGAACCCATCTTTTGGAATTGTATCGATTTCAATTGATCCGGAAAGAGATTCCCCTGAGGTTCTTAAGACTTATGCCGATGAGAAAGGTGCGACTTTAAAAAACTGGAATTTTTTAACAGGAGATAAAGAAGAAATCTATTCTTTTTCTAATGATGGGTTTAAATTGTATGCCGGGGAGAATAAGGACGTCGAAGGTGGATTTGAGCATTCAGGCTTATTTGCATTAATAGATAAGGATGGTTTTATAAGATCCAGAACAGTGATGAACGGAGATATAGAGAATCCGATTAAATTTTACAACGGCTTAGATGAAAAGGAGATTCAATGGCTGAAAGAAGACATCAAACTTCTCTTAAAGGAATAATTGAGCCCATGGAAGCAACAAAGAGATACAATCGGATTATTATATTGTTATCCATTGCCATCCCTTTGGCAGTAGGCGCCTTATTTGGCGTAAAACTAGATATTGAATTACCATTGTTTTTGCCCCCTATTTATGCAAGTATTAATGGTGTTACTTCCCTTGTATTAATCACCGCCTTTTGGGCGATAAAAAACAAAAAGATTGAAATGCATGAGCGATTAATGAAAATGGCGCTTGTTTTTTCAATACTTTTTTTGGTCTTGTACATATTGTACCATATGACATCTGATTCTACTTCATTTGATGGTGAAGGCATTTTAAAATACCTTTATTATATTATTTTGATATCACATATCCTGCTTTCGGTTGCTGTGATCCCTTTTGTACTGATCACTTATGTGAGGGCAATAACCAATGATATTGAAAAGCATAAAAGAATTGCCAGGATTACCTTCCCTTTGTGGCTGTATGTGACTATAAGTGGCGTTATAGTATATCTGATGATATTTCCTTATTATTCTATTTAATTTTGGCTAATTTTGACTATTCACTTATTTTAGCCATTGTTTTAGAATAAAAGCAAAAGAAATCTTCGAGATTTAAAAATTGATATATCAATGATTTATAAAGGTCTTGCCTTTCTGTTTATTTTGATTATACCCAACCTTTCATATAGTCAATGTGCTATGTGCAGAGCGGTTGTGGAACAGGGGGGAGAAGAGGTGGCCGAAGGAATTAATTCTGGGATTGTATATCTGATGGCTTTCCCATATATTTTAGTTGCCACGGCATTCTATTTGTTCTATAGGAATTGGAAGAAATCCAACCTTCAATAATTATTATAAAAATAGTGTAACAATTTTTTCATCACCTCGTCTTATTAGTCAAATTCGAATACTGAAATTTCACAAATATGAAAGCAATACTTACCCTGACCTTAATGTTCAGCTTCTTTTTATCTGTCCATTCTCAAGAGTCGAACCCGAATGTTAAAAAATGGACCCTCAGAGAATGTGTTGATTATGCCATAGACAATAACATAAACGTTAAGCAATCTGAAAATAATATTGCTATGGCAGAAATTGGAAAGAGAGATGCTATTGGAAATTTTATTCCAAGTCTGAATTTGAATAGTGCAGCTTCCTGGAATTCGGGGCTAACAACTGATGCTACTACAGGAGTTTTAGTAAATCTAACAACGCAAACAACGAATGGAGGTTTATCTTCGGGTGTTGCTATTTACAGAGGTTTGAGAAATCAGAATGAATTGCGTCGAGCCGAATTGAGTATTTTGGCCAGCCAGTACCAGTTGGATAAAATGAAAGATGACATTTCTTTATATGTCATTAACGCCTATTTGGAAGTGTTATTTGGTAAAGAAGCGGTTAATGTGGCCATACCTCAAATAGAAATCACCAGAGAGCAGCTGGCAAGAACAAGCCAATTGGTTGAAGCTGGAACTATACCTAGAGGTGATCTATTAGACGTTGAAGCGACGCTGGCAAGTGATGAACAAAATTTGATCATTACACAGAATAGGGTTCAACTTGCACTGATATCCTTGGCTCAATTACTACAGCTTGATGATTTTGAGAACTTCGATATTGCAATTGAAGAAATTGAAACCCTACCACTTATAAATCTTGCAGAATATTCAGTTGACAAGATATTTGAAAAAGCGCTGGCAACAAGAAACGAGATCAAGGTTGCTGAAGCAAATATTGATATTGCTGAAAAAGATATAAAACTGGCTAAAGGCGCCTTGCAACCAACACTTTCGGGATTTTACAATTGGAATTCAAGATATTCAGACAGAAATCGGATAATTGGATCAGAAATTGATCCAGACAATCCAATTCAAGTTATTGGACAAGTGCAAACAACCGGGGATAATGTAATAGCCCCTAATTATTCACCAATTACTGGCCCAGCTGATGGGCTATGGGATCAAATAGATCAAAACAAAGGAAGTTCATTTGGATTGTCTCTATCTATACCTGTTTTAAACGGTTTTAGAGCAAGCAATAATGTAAGGAGAGCCAAAATAAATTTTGAACAGCAAAAATACCAGTTGGAACAAGAGGAACTTGATTTGCAGAAGATCATTTACCAAGTGTATACTGACGCTCTAGGTGCATTGAAATTATATGATGCCGCAAAAAGATCTTTGGATGCAAGAGAGATGTCATTTGCCTATGCCCAGGAACGTTTTGACGTTGGTGTATTAAATTCTTTTGATTACAGCCAGATGAAGAACCAACTCGTAAATGCAAATTCAGATTTTCTGAATGCCAAGTATGACTTTATTTTTAGGGTTAAATTATTAGAATATTATTACGGGGTTCCAGTGTCTGATTTATAATAGTTAAGCCATAAATGTATTTTGGGAATCATTTTAAACATTGAAACCTCCACAAAAAATTGTTCCGTCAGCGTTTCTGACGGAACTGAAATTCTTGCTTTTAAAGAACTAAACGAAGGAAAGTTTTCACATGCCGAAAAACTCCATTCTTTTATCCTTGAAGTGTTAGAAGTAGCTGAACTCGAAATGAAGGATCTGGATGCCGTTGCCGTAAGTAAAGGTCCGGGTTCTTATACCGGACTTCGCATTGGAGTTTCAACAGCTAAAGGCTTATGCTATGCCTTGAATATACCGCTTATATCAATTGCTACCTTGAAATGCCTGGCCTTGCAAATTCCAGCTAATACATATGATTACATGGTTCCACTTTTGGATGCCAGACGTATGGAGGTGTATAGTGCGGTTTTTGATAGTCATCATATTGAGGTTCGTGAAACAAAGGCTGAAATTATTGACCAGGAATCATTCACAGAACTTCTGGAAAAGGGAAAGGTTTGTTTTTTGGGAGACGGAGCAGAAAAATGTGCTGATGTTATCAAGCATAAAAATGCCTTGTTCTTAGCCGGGAAATACCCATCTTCTCATGAAATGGCCATTTTGGCGGATGATAAATTTAAGGACAAAGCTTTTGAAGATCTCGCCTATTTTGAACCTTTTTACCTCAAGGATTTTGTTGCGGGAAAGCCCAAAAAATATTTTTAGCTGATTATCAATATTGATAGCAATACAAAGTGTTCCTAGGCCAAGGTTAATAACCTGAAAACCAGGTTAATAATAAAGCTATGATAGCCGGTAGCGATTGAAAATAAAAAAGTTTTATTTTTTTTGTTGAATAAGCCCCGTAAATACCGGCTATTACAACGCATATCAAGAAAAATATGATAAGTTCATTTTTTTCGGCCACAAGGCCCCAGATCAATCCAGCTGCCAAAAATCCATTATACAAGCCTTGATTGGCAGCGAGTACTTTTGAGTCCTCTGCCTTCTCCTTTGAAAGTCCAAAGGCCTTCATACCTTTCGGTTTTGTCCACAAGAACATCTCAAGGATCATAAAATAAATATGTACAAAGGCCACTAAGGCCACAAAAAAGACAAAAATAAAGCGCATTTTATTGATTGTTTAATTAATACCCACTGCTAATTTGTTTTAAGGCATCCGCAGATTCAGTTACCGGTAATTTACAGGCCCCATCGATACAAATATAAATAGTTGTTTCATTCTCATTGTATTTATAGGCTAACAAAGGCAGGTCACTTTCTTTAGTGCTACCAATGATTAGTTTATTGGGTATATAATATTGATTGAT
>JAUXCI010000127.1 GCA_030618945.1 Flavobacteriaceae bacterium | reverse complement strand
GGTGATCCAGATTCAAGTACCGACGAATTATTGGTGAAAAAATTTTCCGTTGCTCCTGAATTTGATGGTATAATTGATGACGTTTGGTCTGAGGCCAGGCCTCTTCTCAGCACGGCTTCAGTAACTGCTGCCGGAGACAGAAAAATTACTTTAAACAGCTCAAGTGGTGGGGATATTACACTGGAACCCACCGATCTTATGGAACCCTATCTCGGGGAAAGATATAAATTTACACTTAGAGGTGGGCATGATGACGAGTACCTTTATATGTTGTTTGAATGGGAAGATGACACTGACAGTAGAGACAGACAATCTTGGTATTTTGATCCTGTAGATAGTAAATGGAAACAAGAAAACAAATATGCCAATCATAAAAATGATAAGTTTTATGAAGATAAATTTGGTATGATGTTCCCTATTGGTAACCCTGAAGGATTTGCTGAGAGTACTTGTTTAGTTACATGTCATGGTGGTTTAGCTGACCCTCAACCAGGAGAAAAAGTTACCAGACACTATATGAAAAATCAAGGTGAATTAACTGACTTCTGGCACTGGAAACGTGACAGACATGCATTGGCTCAAGCGGTTGATGATGGTTATGTACAATGGGAAGAAGATGAAGGTATGGCTTCGGCAAACGGAAGAAAAAACGATGAAGGGATTTCACCTTATAGTACTTCAATGAAATTTACTGACGATTCTGTGGGATTTACCGGATTTTATGGTCCTAAATACGTAATTCCAGGAAGAGATAATTATTATTGGATTGAGCAATCAGAAATTGATGATAAAACTGCAAAACTTGTTACTGGAGTTGATATAAATGGTGTAATTAAATATGATGGAGGTACAATTGACCCTAATGGAGACCCTGAATACTCTCAAGGCTTTGGTAGCAAAAGGATGCCAAGTGTAATTGTTAATCCAGGAGGACAAGGCAATGACCATAGATCTGAAGTACAAGTTAGATCTTTACATACCGGTTCTGGGTGGCAATTAGAAATCAGAAGAAAATTGCAAACCGGTGATCCTACTGATGCACCATTTGTAATAGGTGAATCAATACCGTTTGGTTTAGCAATTTTTGGCAATGCTGCAATAGGTCATGGTATGACCAACTTCTTAACCATGAAAATAGAACAGTAATCAAATTTTAAAAGGTGCAGATTTTCATCTGCACCTTTTAAGAAAAGGTGATTATGTAATTTAAAATTAAAAACATGAAAAATTTTATAAAAATATTAATCGTTATCGCGATGGGGCTGTTCCTAAACTCCTGCTACTACGATTCATTTCCACAAGTTATAGATGAAGGTGGTGGTGAGATTCCTGATGATATATCCTATTCAGAAGACATCATGCCACTTTGGGAAGGACAATGTGTTGCCTGTCATAATGGTAATATCCCGCCCGACCTAAGACCTCAAAACTCCTATAACAGCCTATTGGACGGTTTTGTTGAGCCAGGTAAATCATTAGAGAGTAGTTTATACTTGTCTCTTATTCATGCCCCTGGAGTGTCTCCAATGCCTACTCCTGAAAACAAATGGCCGGCTGCTAAAAGTGATTTAGTCAAAGGCTGGATTGATCAAGGCGCTAAAAATAATTAACCTTTAAAGAACATAGACATGAAAAAATATATATATACACTACTTGTTCTTTTTATAGTGCCCTTTCTAGGGACGGCACAAGATAGTGACGAAGTACAACAAGACACTATCGTTAAGACAAAAGAAAAACTTGAAAGATCTGCTTTTGAAAGCTCTTACATCATTGACAATCAAACTAATGTAGTTTTAAGTAAAAATGCTTTAGAAATAATGTTGCAACACAGATTTGCGACCGTACAAAATGGATGGGAAGATTTAGCAGGTATTTATGGACCCAATGCCAATATCCGAATTGGAGGTGGTTACGGAGTGCATGAAAGAGTTACACTTGGATTTGGAATTACTAAGAATAAAATGTTAATGGACTTTAACGCTAAGGTGGCAATCCTGAGACAAACACGTTCTGAAAAGATGCCTTTAAGTTTAACTTATTATGGAAATTTTGCTTACGATGCGAGGCAACAGGAAAATACCAATTTCAACTACAATCAGGACAGGTTTTCTTTTTTCCATCAGCTCATCGTTGTGAGACGCATTTCACCAGAGTTTTCAGTTCAGGGTTCTTTAAGTTTCTCTCACTACAACACTGTTGAGGTAGACATGAGAAATGATATGGTAGCCTTTTCATTAGGTGGGCGATACAAGATTACTCCTAACACTGCGATTCTTCTTGATTATAGTCAACCTATTACTGAAATGCAGAACTATTATGGTACAGTGGATCCAGATACGGGAGATGTCAATTATGAAAATAATAATCCATATCCTGGTATTAGTTTAGGTTTCGAATTTGGAACTTCAGGCCACGCCTTCCAGTTGTTTATTTCTAACTACGCCGGAATCGTACCTCAGGAAAATTATATGTACAATAAGAATGATTTCTTTAACGGAGATATTCTGATAGGATTTAACATTACTAGAATTTACAACTTTTAACCCTTTTAAAAGGTAGAGTTGTTGAATCTTAAAAATTTGATGATTTATGTAAAATATAGGAATTTTAAATGTATAAGGAAATTTTATCCTTAGAAAGATTTAAAATTCCTATATTCATTTTGTGTTCTTTCTATCATGTTTGCTTATTGTTGAATGGGTACCAAGCCAGGTTTCCTAGCCTTTCAATGCAGATTGAACACATGAATATTTAGGGTAATTAATCGCTTAGCTCTGTTAATACTTAGGTCATGACAAGTTAATCACATGGTTTGACAACAGTTGTGATTATATATATGCTGGATTGAGAGAGGTGCGAAATTGAATTTGGAAATCAGGATGACACGATATTCAATTGTTGTAAACGAACCGTAGAGACCATTCCTCAATAAAACCATTTTGAAATTAAAAATGTTTTGTTTTCAAATACCATCTGTAAAACTGAACATTTCTAAAATATATAATATTTAAGGATTATTTTTGATTGAATTAAAAACAACAAACTATGAGCAATAAAAACCCAAAAGGTAAATTATTTTCAAGAAGAGGAATTTTACCCATCTTAGGAGGTAGTTTACTAGTTCCCTTTATCGGGACTGGTCAATCAGAGCCTGAAAAAAACCCGTTAGATGATAATGAAGAGCAGTACAAAACTTTGTTGAAACCTGATGGAACTGTTGTTAAAATTAAAATAAGCGCTTTAAAAGACGCTAAAGTTGTTAAAAAAAATATATCTAACAATTCGTTTTTAGGCTGGTTAGGCAAAAAATGATAAACCCTGTAATTTTGAAACTATATGGAAGATTCTAATAAAAACCAAAGGAGAAAATTTCTTAATAAAGGTTTGAAACTAGGGCTGGCCGCAACTATTGGAGGCCTGGGCTTGTCCAAGCTTGTGACAAAACTTAACGCCAAACCAGAGTCTCAAGCTGGCCATACCATGGAATTAATGGATACTGATGGTAATATCATACAAGTTGATTCATCTGAAGTAGTTGAAGTTGATCATTCTCATGGTGCCGAAACCACCTATAAAATAAGAGAAGGTGATCCCAATAGAAAGTATGTCATGGTCGTTGACCTTGCCAAATGTAAGAATGCTTTAGCCTGTCAAAGTGCTTGTAACAAGCATCATTATGTTACGGGTGACAACGCCTGGGTAAAAGTCTATAAAATGCAGGAAACGAAAGATACCTCTCCTTACTGGATGCCGGTAACCTGCCAACACTGTGATGAACCTGCCTGTGTTACAGTTTGTCCTGTAGATGCAACCTTTAAACGTCAGGATGGACTGGTTCTCATTGATAATGAAAGATGTATTGGTTGTAGATTTTGCATGGCAGCCTGCCCTTATTCAACACGTGTTTTTAACTGGAGTGAACCCGATCAAGGTGAAATAAAACTGGAAATGGAAATGCATGGGACTGAGTCAACTGCCGAACATGCCGGATTACCAAGTGTTGTAGGTACTGTTGATAAATGTGATTTTTGTCCTCACTCAATTAAAAATAATGAACTTCCCCATTGTGTTTCTGCATGTCCAAATGGTGTATTCTATTTTGGAGATAAATATGAAGATACTGTGACCAATGGTGAAGAAACACTCAGACTCAGCAAATTATTAGAAGACAAATCGGGTTATAGGTTTATGGAAGGATTGGGAACAGAACCTAGTGTTTATTATTTACCACCAGTAGACCGATTGGTTGATTTTAAGGATGGTCTCGAAGATTACAATGAATATGAATCAGTTAAAAAATCTGAAGAATAATGAAATCACGTGAACAGTTTATTCAAGATTTAGCACCAAAAAAATTTAATAAATTAGAAAAAATCTGGCTAGGTTTTCTTTTGGTGATCATGTTTTCGGGCGTGCTAGCTTACGCTGATCAGATCGTTTCCGGTATGGAAGTGACGAATTTAAATGATTATGCCCTTTGGGGAATTTACATCTCAAATTTCGTGTTCTTTGTTGCAACCAGTTTTGTGGGAGCAGCCACCGTGGCTATACTAAGATTGACCAAAAATAACTGGAGAACACCCTTGGTAAGAATCGCTGAAATTATTTCATTAGCGGCAATCATCATGGCGGGAATTACAATCATTATTGACCTTGGTAGACCCGACAGGGCCTTGAATACTATAATTTATGCAAGGTTTCAATCGCCCATTACATGGGACGTAATAATCATACCAAGTTATTTAATTGCAATTTCTCTTTTACTCTATTTCCCTTTGCTTCCTGATTTTGCAATTCTTAAAGATTTTTATAGCAAAACCAATCCTAAACTGAGTAAATGGTATGGCAAACTTTCGTTGAATTGGAAAGGTAGTTTGGCCCAAAAAGCGATACAACAAAAATCAATCAGGATCATTGCAGTACTTATACTTCCATTAGGTTTAATCTTACAAACCATTGATGCCTGGCTGTTTTCATCAACTTACCGAATAGGTTGGAATAGCACGAATTTTGGCCCATATTTTATTTCAGGAGCTCTAGTTGCTGGAGTGGGTACCTTGGTTGTCACCATATATGCTGTAAGAAAGATGAAAGGGCTGGAAGATTATATTACAGATTTCCATTTTGATAAAATGGGGAAATTTTTGGCCTTGGCCTGCCTTATTTATTTGTATTTTAATGCCAATGAATATTTGATGCCTGCCTATATGTCAAGCAAAAATGAAGGCATTCACCTTACAACACTATTTACAGGTTATTATTCCACTATTTTTTGGCTTGTGACCATTGGTGGATTGATAATTCCGGTCATCGTTTTATTTTTCAAAAAGGGAAGAAAACCATTTCCTCTATTTCTTATAGGTTTGATGGTGGTATTGGCCTCTTGGTGGAAAAGATTCATTATTGTTACCCCAACCCTATTGCACCCTTATTTACCGATACAAGGAGTTCCTGAATCTTGGAGACATTATTTTCCAAGCCTTCATGAATGGTTGATCAGCGCAAGTAACTTGGCCATGGCACTTTTAATATTAACGTTATTAGTGCGGTATCTACCAGTTGTACCCATTCAAAGAAGTATTGATGAAAGTGAAATAGAGAACTCAGATAAAAAATGACAGACATGAAAAACTATCAAAACTTTAGATTATTATTTGTGGCTATTCTTGGCATCGTGCTCCTTTTCAGCAGTACACATCAGGTGCTTGCTCAAAATAAAAAAAATAAGATAAGAATTAATGCAGAATTCATTAATGTACTCAATAAAGAACAGTTTCTTAATATTAAGGCATCGGCAAGAATTAATAAAAAAACTGTTGAGGTCTCGGATGCTGAATTAGCCATCTTTCAAGTCCTAAATGATCAGGAAACAGTAATCGGTAAAACGGTTACTTCTGCTGATGGTACAGTTAAATTCAATATTAAAAATTTTGAATCTCTTCAGGCTGATAGCAGCGGCGTGTATAATTTATTAGTTTCGTTTTCAGGAAATGAAGTTTATAAAAAAGCCTCCAGAAAAATTAGCTTTAAAAATGCGAAAATTAAGGCTAACTTGATCACTAGAGATAGTATTAATTACATTATCGCAAAACTAATAGATACTAAGACAGATTCAAGTGTAGCGGATGCTCCTTTAACGGTTCAGGTACAGCGTTTATTCAAGCCGTTGATAATCGGTGAAGATTTTTATACCACAGATGAAAATGGTGCAATTGAAGTTGCTGTTGAAGACGGGATTCCAGGTATAGATGGTAATTTAATATTGGAAGTTGTATTCATTGAAAGTGATGATTACGGCACTGTAAAACAAACTATTAATGCACCTATTGGGAAGGTTATTGTTAGTGAATCTACTTTTAACCAAAGAACAATGTGGTCCCCACGAGGTAAAACTCCTATATTTTTATTATTCCTGACATTCTCATTTATTATTGTTGTTTGGGGAATATTCGTATATTTAATCCGTAATTTATTCAAAATTTTAAAATCTTAATTTGTACACATGAAAAATATTAAAAACTTAATACTAGCTGGAATTTTTTCTTTTATATTGTTTTCTTTTGGCATGATCATTCAGGATGAATGGGTTGTGCCAGAAAAATATGAAAACATGAAAAACCCTACTGATCCAAAAGAAGATCTGTCTATTGGTAAATCACTTTACTCTAAACATTGCCAATCATGTCACGGTAAAGAAGGTTATGGAGATGGCAAGAAAGCCAAAGAAGTTGAAGGTGAACTTGGTGACTTCTCATCTGAAGAATACCAGGCTCAGTCTGACGGAGCATTATTTTATAAATCAACTTTTGGAAGAGATGACATGCCTGAATACACAAAAAAAATGCCTGATGACGAAGACAGATGGCTGATTGTAAACTACATGAGAACTTTGGCTGAATAAAACGCCAATAAATTTTGCTTAAATAAACCATCCGTTTACCAACGGATGGTTTTTTATTTTTAATGAGTCTCTTCTACCCTATATCATATAGGATACACTGATTTTGTATGATCTTTTTTTTTGTCAAATACATTCCGAACATTGCACTATATATTTCTATTTTGTTTAATTTATTTAATAAAATTTTAACATGGTTGCACATGCAACTAATT
>JAUXCI010000217.1 GCA_030618945.1 Flavobacteriaceae bacterium | reverse complement strand
TTGATGAAGATAAAGTTAAGGTAATTTATAACGGTATAAACCTACAACAGTATGTTGTGACTCATGAAACGTCAACCCTTGAAGAGTATGGAATAGATCAATCCAAACCATTTGTTTTATTTGTTGGCCGAATAACCCGTCAAAAAGGTATTATACATTTGGTAAATGCGATAAAATATATAGATCCTGATACGCAAATCGTTCTATGTGCTGGTGCTCCTGATACGCCGGAAATTGGCAAAGAGATGGAGGATAGCGTAAATGAGGTTAAAAAAACAAGAGATAATGTGATTTGGATTGATGTTATGCTCGATAAACCTTCTGTGATTCAATTATATTCTCATGCTGACGTATTTTGTTGTCCTTCAATCTACGAACCTTTTGGTATTATAAATATTGAAGCTATGGCATGTGAAACGCCCGTTGTAGCTAGTGCGGTAGGCGGTATAAAAGAAGTAGTAGTACATGGAGAAACGGGAATTTTAGTTCAGTTGGAACAGCAGGAAGAGGCCCCATTTGAAGCTAAGAACCCAGATAAGTTTTCACGAGATCTGGCAGATGGAATCAACAGTATTACAAGAGATAGTTCGCTTTCTTTGACGATGGCGAAGAATGGAAGAAAGAGGGTTGAGGAGTCTTTTGATTGGGTTGCAATAGCAAAACAAATGGAGGCATTGTATAAATCCTTGATTTGATGAAGGAAACAGTAATTGGTTTAGAAAATTCTGTGTTGGGAATTCAGCAGGGAAAGATGGTGAATAAATTAGATCTTTGTAAAAGATTTGATTTGGATGCATCCAAACCATTATTTTCTTTTATTGGTCGTTTTGTTTATGAAAAAGGAGCCGATCTGTTTCCATCTATTTTGTATAAATCCTTGCTTAAAGAAAAAATTAATATATTGATCCTCGGATCTGGAGATAAGTCCTTAGAGTCAGAATTAAAGTCTCTGCGCATTCATTTCAAGAGTAACTACGGCTGTGAAATGGGCTATAATGAAAAGTTGGCGCATCAAATGTATGCCGGATCAGACTTTTTATTGATGCCTTCAAGAGTTGAACCATGTGGCTTAAATCAAATGTATGCAATGCGTTATGGTACAATTCCAATTGTGAGAAGAATTGGTGGATTGAAAGATACAGTAATTGATATTGATGACCATGGCTTTGGAATTTGTCATGACCAAGCATCGGTTAAAGATGTTTGTGACGCTATTGACAGAGCGGTTGCTTTATATGAAAACAGAAATAAATTCGAAAAAATTCGAAAAAAATGCATGTTGATTGATCATTCATGGGATAAATCAGCGGAAGAATATTTAACTTTATACAAATCTTTAACATAAAAACATATGTTCAGTAAAAAAGTATTAGGAATCATTTTAGGAGGAGGCCAAGGAGCAAGATTGTATCCTTTAACAGAAAGTCGTTCAAAACCAGCTGTTCCGATTGCTGGAAAATTCAGATTAGTTGATATACCTATATCAAATTGTATCAATTCTGAAATTAAACGGATGTATGTATTGACTCAGTTCAATTCGGCTTCTTTGAACAGACATATCAAAAACACTTATCATTTTAGTTTTTTTAGCCAAGCCTTCGTTGATGTTTTGGCGGCTGAACAAACCCCTATGAGTGATACATGGTTTCAGGGTACGGCAGATGCAGTGAGACAAAGTATGCACCACTTTTTACGACATGATTTTGAATATGCCTTGATATTATCTGGAGATCAACTGTATCAAATGGACTATAACCTTATGGTAGAGCAGCATATAAAAACTGACTCCAAAATTTCAATTGCAACTATCCCTGTCAATGCCAAAGATGCCACCTCTTTTGGGATCTTGAAATCAGATGATCATAATGAAGTGACCTCTTTTATAGAAAAACCAGACGCAAGTTTGTTGCCAGATTGGACATCGGAGGTGAGTGAAGAAATGAATAATGAGGGTAGAAATTATTTGGCCTCAATGGGGATATACATATTTAACAGAGACGTGCTAATCGACTTAATGAAAAACCCGGATACCAATGATTTCGGTAAAGAGATTATTCCTCAGTCACTTGGGAAAAGTAAGATTACAAGTTACCAGTTTGAAGGATATTGGACCGATATAGGTAATATAGATTCATTTTTTGAAGCAAATTTGGGATTGACAGATGATATTCCTCATTTTGATTTGTATGATAGGGATAAGAGAATTTATACAAGAGCGAGAATGCTTCCTACTTCAAAAGTGTCAGGAACAACTTTGAATAAAAGTGTCATTGCAGAAGGTTGTATTATTCATGCGGCTAAAATAGAAAGATCGGTGATTGGGGTTAGAGCGAGAATAGGCGAAGAGTCAACGGTGATCAATACCTATATGATGGGGAATGATTTTTATGAAACGCTGGATGAGATCAACAGAAATAAAATATCCATTGTCATGGGAATAGGTGAGCGTTGTTTTATAAAAAATGCGATTATCGATAAAAACTGTAGAATTGGAGATGATGTAAGAATCAACGGGGGCCCTCACTTAAAGGATTGTGAAACTGACACCTACTGTGTTAGGGAAGGAATTGTTGTGATCAAAAAAGGAGCTACTATCCCTAAGGGGTTTGTTATTTAAGATTTATTTGGTAGGAATATGATGAAACAAGAAAGGGTGCTTATTGATCGGGTAAGCCCACAGCTTAACGGGGGTGAATTTTCGATTAAAAGGGTCGTGGGTCAGTCAGTTGCGATTTCTGCGGATATTTTGGCGGACGGCCATGATGCGATTGCCGCCACAGTTTTATACAAACATAGTGAGCAGGATAAATGGATGGAGGCTAGGATGAACCCATCACATGATGATGCCTGGCATGCCTCCTTTAAAGTTGAACAACAGGGAGTATACGCCTATAAAGTTAAGGCCTGGGTTGATTATGCACTCAATTGGCAATACGGTATAGGTAGAAAGTTAGGAGACGGACAGCACGTAAGTTCTGAACTCGCAGAGGGAGTTTTATTTCTTGAAAAATGCCTTGCGAAATCTAAGCCTAAAGAAAAGAAATACCTTCGTAAACTCATAGGCCTTTTTAAAAATGAAACAAGCTATGATCAAGCCGTGGAAGCTGCCGTAAGTGATTCCCTAAAGCATATATTTGAGGCTTATCCGGAAGAAAAATTAGCCAATACTTCTAAGGAATTGACAATTTATGTGGATAGAAAAAAAGCACTTTTTAGTACCTGGTACGAATTTTTCCCTAGATCGTCTTCGAAAAAGGTGAACGGACATGGTACTTTTAAGGATTGTATTCCACTTCTTGATCGCGTAGCCAAGATGGGATTTGACACCTTGTATTTTCCACCCATACATCCAATTGGTGAAGTGAATAGAAAAGGGAAGAACAATACAACCACAACAGTAGAAGGTGATGTAGGATCGTGTTGGGGTATAGGTTCAAAATTTGGCGGACATAAAGATATTCATCCCCAATTAGGCTCCTTGGATGATTTTAAGGAGCTGGTTCAAAAAGCGAAAGAGCTCAATTTAGAGATTGCTATGGACTATGCACTTCAGGCAGCCCCTGATCATCCCTGGGTTGAGGATCATCCGTCATGGTTCAAGTGGCGACCCGATGGAACGGTTCAATACGCAGAGAATCCACCAAAGAAATACCAGGATATTTTACCGATATATTTTGAATCTGACGATTATAAAGCCCTCTGGGGAGAATGCCTTGATATCCTTTTTTATTGGATTGATTGTGGGATTCAAATATTCAGGGTAGATAATCCTCATACGAAACCCTTTTATTTTTGGCATTGGATTATTACTGAAGTAAAAAAGAAGCACCCTGATATAATCTTTCTGGCCGAAGCATTTACAAGGCCTAAGATCATGCAGCAATTGGCAAAACAGGGTTATTCTCAGTCTTATACATATTTTACCTGGCGTGAGTCTAAACACGAGCTTATTGAATACGTGGAAGATTTGACAAAAACCGAACAGGCAGAATACCTGCGACCAAATTTTTGGCCCAATACACCCGATATAAATCCATTTCATTTACAGGGAGCAAATGAATCCAAGCATATTCAAAGATATGCCTTGGCGGCAACCTTGAGCTCAAATGTGGGTATTTACGGTCCTGTTTATGAACAGATGATAAGTGAGGGTTTACCGGGAAAAGAGGAATATAACAATTCTGAAAAATTTCAGATTTGCAATTTTGACTGGGAAACAGATAATTGGTTAATAAAACTTATTTCAGGAATTAACAAAGCGAGAAAGGAAAACGAGGCTTTGCAGCAAACCAATAATATAAGGTTCTGTCATATTGAGAATGAAAAACTTTTGGCCTTTTATAAATGGAATGATGACAAAACTAGCGAAGTTTTGGTTATTATTAGTTTGGATCACAATTACTCACAACGTGGTACAGTGCAATTACCTGTTTATGAATTGGGAATTGCACACGATCATCAATTGAGGATGAGAGATATTATTCCTGATATAAATTATACCTGGAACGGAGAGTGGAATTTTGTTGAATTGCACCCCAATATGCCATTTCATATTTTTGAGATAAATAAATAATGAATGCCTGAAAAAGTCATCAAAACTAATTTGCAATCCACTTTTGAATTCGAGGGTGTATGGGAAGAGCTGCTTGAAAACAAGGACTTTATCAGCGTTTTTCTTTCGGAAGTTCTGG
>JAUXCI010000043.1 GCA_030618945.1 Flavobacteriaceae bacterium | reverse complement strand
TTTAAAGTTGCTCAAGCAATAGACTGTTTTGCGTTTAGAGTTTTAGGCTTGTTTAAGCTGTATTCATGCAATCCCGCATTCATGAATTCATGCATTTTTACTACTGAAGCATTGTAGCATTGTAGCATCAGTTTATAAAGTTGAAAGTTGCTTAAGCATTAAACCGTTTTGAGTTTTGGGTTAGTTTGTAAAGTAAATCTGAAGGTGTCAGAACTCATCACCTCACCTCCGATCACCTCAGTTCCGATCAGGTCAGTTCCGATCAGGTCAAATGAAAACAGTTTCGCGTTTTGGGTTAGTTTGTAAAGACGAAAGTTTGAAAAATTGAAGATTGATTTGATGTAGAAATTTAGGGTTAAAGTACTAGGTGTTAAGAACAAAACAACACTTAATCCTTAGCACTTAGTCCTTAACACTTCTCCCCATCATCCATCTTACTTTTCCTCACCATATGGCAGGAATTAAGGACGATGCAATTTATTTTAAGCATAAAAAAACCCTGCGATAGCAGGGCTTTTTTTAAATATTTAAATAAAAACTATTCAGGTTTTTGTTCTAAGATATCAAAGAATTCCTCCAATTTAGGCAGAATAACAATTCTTGTTCTTCTGTTTATGGATCTTCCTTCGGCGGTATCATTCGTTGTAAGTGGTACATATTCACTTCTACCTGCAGCAATCAATCTACTTGGTGCTACATCAAAATCGTTTTGGAGAACCCTAACTACAGAAGTAGCTCTGGCAACACTGAGATCCCAGTTGTCTTGCATGTTTTTAGTTTTGATCGGCACATTGTCAGTATAACCTTCAACCTGTACTTCCATTGAAGGTTTAGAGTTTACTACAGTAGCAACCTTACCCAAAACTTCTTTGGCTCTGTCAGAAACAGTTGCACTACCACTTTTGAAAAGCATTTTGTCAGCAATAGAAATATAAACTACCGTTTTTTCAACATCAATTTGAATGTCTTCATCTTGGATTCCTGCTGCGAGATCTTTCTTAAGCTGGAAAGCTAGGGCTAAATTGATAGAGTCTTTTTTGGTCATCGCATCGCGAACACCGTTAATATATTTATCTTTTTCACTTAATTGAGCGATAACTTCTTTGATATTATCAGAAGAAGACTGCGTCAAAACTGTAAGATTTTCAACTTGTTGAATAGAACGAGCTTTATCCTCTTGCAAGGATTTGTTCAATTCCTTTAAGTGTTCTGTGTCCACCAAGCAAGATTGTAAATCAGCTTTTGCGTCTACTAATTCCTGTTGAGTTTTAGTCTGCTGCGCTTCAAGATCTGCGTATTTTTTGCTAGATACACATGAAGTCAAAAGAACCGATAAAATTGCGGCTCCAAAAAATAATTTTTTCATAATTTGAATAGAATTTAATTTAAACACAAAAATATTAAATATTTTGCTTTATATAACATTATTTACTAAAAAAAACCTAATTGCAAAACTAAGATAAAACTTATCTTTGACTGTTAAATAATCTATAATTTTTGGTATGAAAAAAGTAATATATTTTCTTTTTCTAATCTCTTTTATTTCTTGTGAAAATAAGGATTCAGTTTCCTTTAAAAAAATGGAAGGCCTCGCTTTTGGCACCACTTTTCATATAACCATGGATGACCCTGAGAAAATAGTAAAAGAGGCTGATATTGACAGTTTGATCCATGCCATGAACAGATCTCTTTCTACCTATATTTCGAATTCGGATATTTCAAAAATAAATCGTGGAGATACCACAGTAGTGGTTGACGAATTATTCAGGGAGGTCTTTGCGAAATCGCAGCGAATATTTGATGAAACCAATGGTGCTTTTGACCCCACAATTGGCACTTTGGTCAATGCCTGGGGTTTTGGTCCAGGTAAGAAAATTAGTCATCTCGACAAGAAGCAAGTCGACAGCCTGTTGGTTTATGTAGGTTTTGATAAATTGAGCCTTTTAAATAATAAAGTTGTCAAGGAGCATTCTGAGACCTTCCTTGATTTTAATGCAAATGCGAAGGGCTTTGCTGTGGATGTCATCGGTAGATTTCTCGAGCGTCAAGGTGTTCAGAATTATTTGGTTGAAATTGGAGGTGAAATCAGGGCAAGAGGATTAAATAGTTCGAAAGAAGAATGGAAAATAGCCATTGAGAAACCGAATTTTGACGGTAGCAGGTCTTTTCAAACAGTTATTCCCTTACATAATGAATCCATTGCAACTTCAGGCAATTACCGAAAATTTAAGATTGATTCAATAAGTGGTGAGAAATATGCCCATACTATTGATACCAAAACAGGATACCCAAGTAAAAGCAATTTACTCAGTGCTTCTGTAATTGGAGAGGTGGATTGCGCAGATGTTGATGGATATGCGACTGCCTTTATGGCCATGGGGCTTGAAAGGAGTCAGCGTTTCCTTGAAGAACACAGTGATTTAAAAGCTTTATTAATCTACACGGATACATCAGGTGATTTAAAGACATTTGCAACTGACAATCTTGCTTTTCAAGAGTAATAAAAAACCTTATGTCTTTGTTTGAAAGTATTTATTAGCTCATAGATGTGTTGACCTTTTGTCTTGAAACAGGGATTCAGCGAAGCTAATTCGCTAGCGCTTCATTTGTCATCAAGGCAAAAGGACAAAAAATGAATATACACTTAATTAAACTTTAAGGTCTTAAGAATCGCTTCGAGCTCAAAAACATAATCTCTCTTTTTTGCTGATGGTGAGAAACTAAACCCTTCGACAACAATTAGTCTTTCGTTCTCTTTATCTTTTATCGTATAGCTCACAAAAGGCCCACCCATAAAATCGCCTTCAAGAATCCAAAGCCCTCGTGATTCAATGGCCTTGATACCTCCAAATTCAACGTTTTTCATTACTGGATTAAATTGGGGCTCAGTTCTCATATAAGTATTTTCAAATTGACCCGGTATCATGTTTTTACCGATAGAATCTCTGTGTGCTACAAGGTCTTTATCGCTAAAAGAATCTTCAAATAAGGGAATTTCGTAAGCGATAATATTCATAAGCCCTCTGTCCATACTGTGCCTGAACCATAAAAAATCACCAGTGTCGTCAACCTTTTTGTAGGCAAATGGAATTTTCATCGAGATACCTAAATTATTCAGGGTTTCTATATTTTTTGGATTGTGAAAATCTTTAGTTACTTTACTTTGCAACAAAGCAAGATCATTTTTCTTAATAATACTTATGATTTCTTCTTTGTGGGATCTTATGTTATCTATAAGCTCATCTTTGTCTTTTCCTAGAATTGTCAAGGTAGTTTGCGGGCTCGCAAAGACATTTCGGTTTGTATAAAATTGATTTACAGTGTCAATCCCAACAAATATAATATTTCTATTCCGTTTGAACAGACTGTTAAATGCTCTTGGATCTACATGATTCACTCCAAACTGATTCTCTTCCTGCGGTAATCCAGCGACAGGTTCACTAATGATAACTTTCAGGGCATCCCCAACCTTCCCGTCCCAGTCAGCAGTGTTTAAAACGATCAAGATATTATTAATTCTTCCGGTGGACCCAACCAGTGTCACGGTATCACTTTGTTCACATGAGGAAAATAGGCCTAAAGAAAGTAAGGCAAGGAATATTCTTTTAAACATTGTTAGGGTTTTATTCTAGAAACAAACAGTTCAAACAGAATTTAATATATTTTGAGTGTCGTTCCCGGTTTCAGATTGTTGGTACTCCAAATATTGTTCCATTCTTTTAATTGTGCAACAGAAACTTTTGGATATTTTTGAGAAATCAACCATAAGGAATCTCCTTTTTTAACTACATATGTTTCGAATTCGCCCTTTGGAGTTGGTTTTTTAACAGTTGATTTGGGTTTAGTAGTTTTTGGAGCACTAGCTATCGCGTGTCTTGGATATATTGTCAAGCGCTGGCCAACACGTAGGTTGTTGCTTTTTAATCCATTCCATTTTTTGATGCTATTGACAGAAACACCATATCTTTTGGCAATTTTACCTAGGTAATCACCACTTCTCACCCTATATCTGATTCGATCACTGGCCTCAAAATATTTAGGTAAGGGTTTTTCTCTTTTTGCATCCTCTATTTCGGCGTAAGCATAAATCTCATTTTCGTTAGAGACAAAAGTCCCAGAAAGATATTTAGGTAACTTTAGTGTATAATTCCTGTTTTTGACTACAGGAATGATCTCAAGTTTGTATTGAGGATTTAAAAACGTAAGTAATTCAGTGCCTGTTCCCAATATACTATTGACCTGGTCAAATGTAATTTGTCTTTTAACCAAAATAGTATCTGTTTCAAAGGCATGTAGCATTTCGTTTTTGGGATATAACTGATGCTCATCTGCGTATTCAAAAATATAATAAGTAGCGTAAAAAGCAGGTAAATATCCAGCTGTTTCACGTGGTAAATAATGTCTGATATTCCAGTAATTCTTTTGACCTCCTGATCTTCTAATTGCCTTATTCACGTTTCCAGGGCCAGAATTATAAGCAGCAAGTGCCAAATCCCAATCGTTAAATATACCATAGAGTTTAGATAGGTATCTGCAGGCAGCTTCTGTCGATTTTATAGGGTCAGATCGTTCGTCTACATAAGAACTTACTTTTAGATCATATTCTAATCCTGTACCATACATGAATTGCCACAAGCCTTTTGCACCAACTCTTGACTTGGCATTAGGGATCAAAGCAGATTCAACGATAGCGAGGTATTTAAGTTCCATCGGTATATCATATTTAGCCAAATACTCTTCAAATATGGGAAAATAATATTTTGCTCTACCCATCAAGTTGGCCAGGGTTTGAGGTCTGTTTTTTAAATAGTGCTTGATTATTTTTTCAAGAGAAGGATTGTATTGAAAGTTAAAAGGTGTCTGGCTATCCAGAATCGCAATACGCTCTTTTAACATCTCTGTTGAAAAACTGTCTATTACAATCTTACCAACGGTATCTTGTGGATTGATTATTAATGTGCTGTCAATGACATTGTTTTTCCAGGCTTCCAACCATTTTTTATCAAATTCGCTAACTTCAGGATGATCAATTAGGGCTATTGGCCCTTTTGCAAGGCTGGAATCAATTTTAATGGAATCAAGGGCTGTATTTTGTGCAAGAGCCTCTACTTTACCAACAGAATCAATGGGTCTCAAAACCTCATTAGAAACCTCAGTTGTAGTATTTTCCTGGGCATAACTAAAACCACAAATTAGGAAAAGAGTAAATGTTAAATATCGTTGCGTCAATTTCATTAATATCATCGTTTATTTTCAGGGTATTCGGTATAAAAACGGTAAAAATAGAAAGAAATTTGATTTAATCAATTTTTTTTCAAACTTCCGGCCGCTTTTAGCATTTAATTAAGATTTAAGCCTGCCCCATGGCTTATCTGTAGATTCGGCGAAATAATGGCTTTATCGGTGACAACCAGGCTTTGCCCCTCAATCAAATAATTGGTTTGTAATCCATTCCATGATTTTAATTGATCAATTGAAATCTGGTGTTTAAGTGCGATTTTTTTCAAATTGTCACCTTCTCTAACGGAATAACTATTGCCGGCATTGATGGAAATAATTTTTGAAGTCTCGGGTCTTTGATTCATGACATAAGATTTTCCATAAAGGTCACTCTCATTTTTCAGGAAGCGAGACATCATGTTCAAAGGTAAAGAAAGTGTCATTTGCCTGGATTTGACCATCGGAACAAGGTCTTTTTTATATTGAGGATTTAGTGATTTTAATAAGTCAGGATCAATACCTATGCTTTTTTGAATCTTCTCAAAAGATAAACTGCCTTTGAGATGAACCGTATCGGTTTGAAAATATCTAATTCCTGACTTTTCAGACCTCAAACCGTGATAATCAGCATATGAAAACAAGTATAAAGTTGCATAAAAGGCGGGTAAATATCCACGGGTTTCCTGAGGTAGAAATTGTCGAATTTCCCAGTAGTTGGTTTTACCTCCGGCTCTTTGGATGGCTTTTTTAACATTGCCGGGCCCTGAATTATATGCTGCCAAAGCCAGGTCCCAATCGTTGAAAGTACTGTATAGCTTTTGGAGATAGGCGCATGCAGCTTGAGTTGATTTAATATAATCATATCGTTCATCAACATATGAATCAATGTAAAGACCATATTCTAATCCGGTTCCATACATAAACTGCCATAATCCTTTTGCACCCGAAGCGGATATTGCAGTAGGATTTAATGCAGATTCAACTACCGCCAGGTATTTTATTTCCAAAGGGAGATCATATTTGTCTAAATATTGTTCAAAGACAGGAAAATAGTAAGAAGCTTTGCCAAGTATTTGTGCAAGGCTTTCCTTGCGATTCTTCAGGTAAACCCTGATATACCTTTCCAAAGTCGCATTATGAGCCACATTAAAAGGAGTGGATTGATTGAGCACTTTTAACTGTTCCAATAGTAGTAAAGAGGTAAACGGTTCTGCATTGTTAACCGAATTAGTATTTAAATCATTTAGCATCCATTTATTCTCGTTTATCTTGATTCTTTCTCTGTCCAATACTACTAGGTTTTTAAGAGGTTGTAGTAGTGTATTATTTTCATGAGATGAATGCATGGAGTCTGCAAAAGGGTAGTCAGGCCAACTGTTTTGAGCATTGGTTGATGGAATAAGGAACAATAAATAAAGGAATACAAAATTTTTCATAGCAGTGTTTTATTTTGTTATTTGTAATTCATCTTTTATCCAACTGATTATCTTTTCTAGGACTTTGTCTTTGTCCAGATCGTGGTGCAGCACCTGGTAAGCATCTTCAAACAGCATAAGTTGCACCTGCCCTGAATTATTTGCAAATTCTTCAGAGGCACCATAAGAGGTAAGCCTGTCTTTTGTGCCATGTAAAAGCAACATGGGTAGTTTCAAATCATTGGCATGCTCAATGGCCCATTCACCATTTTTCATAATTTCCAAGGAATAGCCCGTACTAACTCTGTCGTGAACCAGAGGGTCAAGCTGATATGCGGCAATCTCATCCTCATCCCGGGAAATTGCAGTAACATCAAGGTCGCTAGGCATAGTTAACGAAGGCATGATCTTATCTAAAATCTTGCCGAAGACCATTTTCCATTGAGGCGGCTCAAAAGCAATCCGTAAAAAAGGAGAGGTTACAATAAGCCCTTTTAAGATGCTACTTCTTCTTAAACAATAATTGATTACAAGATTTCCACCCATACTATGTCCGTAAAGAAAAACTGGCTTTTCATGAAATAATTCACTCGCTTTGTGAATCATTTGATCGATAGAATCGAGTAGAAATGAAAACCCGGGATGATATCCGCGTTTACCTTTAGACTGACCATGTCCAAATTGGTCATAAGAAACAATGGCCATAGAATTATTAAGCAAGACAGGAACTACTTCTCTTTCATAACGCCTTGAATGTTCTCCCAAGCCATGAACCAATATGATAACAGCACGGGTTGTTTTAGGTGAATAATACTGTCCATGGAGTGTTGTTCCAGCAACCTGAAATTCAAATTCATTAAGGGTCATAGCGTTTCGATTATTCTCAAAAATAATTAAGCCATATCATCCTATAGCAAAATTGTTGAAAACTGTTTACAACTTGATATTCAAATTCATAAAATCAATTATTTAAATTGTTTTCTATCTTTTTGGAGATAAATTAGTATATATGTCAGGTAATTTCACAATTAAATTTACCAATATTTATGGCGAATAAAAGTATTGGTTGGGTCTAATTTTGTAACTTTATAAGGCACACTAAATGTCTTATTATGAATAATTTCAACAATAACAAGTCAAGACAAAATCCGGACAAAAAGACACTAGCAATTATTCCTTTATTACACCCCTATGTCAAACAGCGAATTAGGGTAGGTGAGAATCAGGGGATCTTACCGAGAAACATGTTTAAGTCCAACGAAGTAATTGATGAAGTGGTATTGGAGATATATGAACAAGGCCTGCAAAAGAACAATGAAAATGAGACGCTTCGAATGATAATGTTTGAAAAGGTGGTTAGAAGATTAAACCTGTTGTTTGAGTCAGAAGAGTGGCACGTTGATTCAATTAGCACAAAAATTATTTTAGAAGAAGAGTTGAAGCAGCTGGAGGAAAATTTCACCGTGGAAGGCGATAATGAATTGGTCATGAATGAGGACTTGGATGACATTTCCTACCACCAAAATGATAAGCAAAATACTACTTTGCCTTACGATGAAGCTGAAGAAGGCATGCGTAGCTTACTAGGACTGGAAAACGCCGAACAAGCTATTGATTGGGATGATCGAAAATCTTTACGCAAGTTGTATTATAAATTACCTTTGAATTCATCAAATATCGTAGATCTGTATGTTTTGGGTAAATTGAGCTACCAGGAGATAGCATTGATTCTTAAACTTGACATTTTGGAAGTTAAAAAAATTATCAATTTTGTAAAGGAAAACTTTAAGAAACAGTTGGAATAATGATTATTTGATAAGGTTTGGCTAAATTGATTGTAAAATTTGAAATATTTCTTTTCGTGTTAAATTTAAAATCGTAATATTGCAAGGTGAAAACAGTTATACTACATATTAACAGGAAAATTAATCGCCGCAGTCCCGTGCGCTGTGCGCGCTAAATATTGTCACCCAATCAAATTTTCTTATTTCACAATTCAATATTATTAAAATGCATTCTCAAAACAACTTATCAAATTTTAAATTGTTAAATGGATTTCTTTCCTTAAATACAGTTGTTGCTTCACCAATTCGCCGTCGCCCGTAAGGGTACAGATCATATTATGGAGATAGGTGAGTCCATCTCTGGCATTTCAAAGTCATTTTTTAATAATAAATTAAATCAATACAGTGGAAATTGTTATTGCTTCATCAAAGCATATTGAATATGCAAGAATTATTTCGGAAACCATCGATAAATCGGCTCAGGAGAGAGGAACCGGTATTGCTAAGAGAACACCCGAATATATCGAAACCAAGATTAAAAATGGCAATGCTGTCATTGCTTTGCAAGGAGATAAGTTTGCAGGATTTTGCTATATAGAGGTTTTTGATCAAAAGAATTATGTGGTACATTCAGGATTGATCGTACATCCTGATTTCAGAAACAGAGGCTTGGCTAAAAAAATTAAAACGAAAATATTTAACTATTCGCAGGAAAAGTTTCCAGAGGCTAAAATTTTTGGAATTACTACAGGATTAGCAGTTATGAAAATTAATAATGATCTGGGTTATAAGCCCGTAACTTTTTCTGAACTAACCAGTGATCCGGAATTCTGGAAAGGCTGTCAAACCTGTGCCAATTATGACGTATTGCAACGAACAAATCAGAAAATGTGTCTGTGTACAGGAATGCTCTATGACGGGAAAAAGAATGTAAATAAAAAGCATCCGTATGATTCAAAAATTCTTAGCAGATTGAAAAGGATAAAGCAAAATTTATTTTTAAAAAAATCAGATCAAAAAAACAAAAAATCAATTAATAACGAGGGCGCTGATCAAATTTAAACAGGGCAGAGAAAAATATATTAAGATGAAAAAATTAGTTTTAGCATATAGCGGAGGTTTAGATACTTCATATTGTGCGAAATACCTTTCACAGGTTGAAAATTTTGAGGTTCATGCGGTTAGTGTAAACACAGGCGGTTTTGAAAAGGAAGAGATAGAGGACATTGGCAGGAAGGCCATTCAGTTGGGTGCTGCAAGCTATAAATCTATAGATGCGGTTCAAATATTTTACGATAAGGTCGTTAAGTATTTGATTTTTGGCAATGTTTTGAAAAACAACACATATCCATTATCTGTATCGGCTGAGCGGATCATTCAGGCCATAGAAATTGTAAACTACGCCAAAAAGGTAGGAGCGGGGTATATCGCACATGGGAGTACGGGAGCGGGTAATGATCAGGTGAGATTTGATTTGATTTTTCAGACACTTGCACCTGAAATTGAAATTATAACGCCGATCAGAGACCTTAAGCTAACCCGACAAGCGGAAATCACTTTTCTTAAGGAGAATGGTGTAGATCTACCTTGGGACAAAGCGAAATATTCAATAAACAAAGGCCTCTGGGGAACCAGTGTTGGTGGTCAAGAAACATTGACATCACAGGATGGGCTTCCTGACGAAGCTTTTCCTAGTCAGTTGACCGAAGAAAAACCGATTGATTTAAAACTAAGCTTTGAAAAGGGTGAATTAGTAGCTATTAATGATAAAAAGGATTCCTTTGTCAATAATATAATTAGTTTGAATAAGGTAGCTTCTTGCTATGCCATTGGGAGAGACATACACGTTGGTGATACCATCATTGGTATCAAAGGTAGAGTTGGTTTTGAAGCGGCAGCACCTTTAATTATTATCAAGGCCCATCATCTTTTGGAAAAACACACTTTAACTAAATGGCAGCAACACCACAAAGAACAATTGGGAAATTGGTTTGGAATGTTATTACATGAAGGACAATACCTGGATGAGGTCATGAGAAATATAGAAGTATTTTTGACTGATACCCAAAGAAATGTTAGCGGGGATGTTTTTTTAACCTTACATCCTTACAGATTTAGCCTGAATGGAATTGCTTCTCAACACGATTTGATGAGTTCTTCCTTCGCCAGTTATGGTGAAACCAATGATGGGTGGACCGCCGAAGACGCTAAAGGATTCATTAAAATCACTTCCAATCAGGGGAAAATATATAATCACGTAAACTCGTAAAAATGATCAGAGCTGGAATTATAGGAGGGGCCGGATACACTGCAGGGGAACTCATTAGACTCATCATCAATCACGCTCATGTGAGGCTTGATTTTGTCTATAGTACTTCGAATGCAGGAAATGATATCCACAAGGTTCACAGGGATCTTTTGGGAGATATTGAAATGAAATTTTCGAAGGCCATAAACCCAAATGTTGACGTGTTATTTTTGTGCCTTGGGCATGGAAATTCATCGGCTTTTTTAAGGGAAAATGAGTTTCCTGCCACAACAAAGATTATTGATTTGAGTAATGATTTTCGTTTGACCAAAGACAGTGTTTTTCATGGCAAAGAATTTATTTACGGCTTACCAGAGTTAAGCAAGGAGGAGATTATAAAGGCTCAGTATATAGCAAATCCAGGTTGTTTTGCCACGGCGATTCAACTGGCTCTTTTGCCACTGGCTAAGGCCTCCCTGTTAAAAGATGACGTTCACGTAAATGCCGTTACAGGTGCTACGGGTGCAGGTGTTTCTTTATCGGGCACAAGCCATTTTTCCTGGAGAGACAATAACTTTTCTCATTACAAGGCTTTTGATCATCAACATCTTGGAGAAATCAATGATAGCATTAAGCGTTTACAAGCTGATTTTGATGGGGAAGTCATTTTTGTTCCCAATAGAGGGAATTTTAGCAGGGGGATTTTTGCCACGGCATATACAAAATATGATGGGTCCTTAGAAGATGCCAAAGACTTGTATACAAGTTTCTATAATGAAGCAGTATTTACACATGTGTCCGAACAGGACATCTTTTTAAAACAAGTAGTAAACACAAATAAATGTTTGATTCATTTAAAGAAACACAATAACAAATTATTGGTATCAAGTATTATAGATAATCTTTTAAAAGGCGCCTCTGGCCAAGCCATTCAGAACATGAACCTGATGTTTGGTCTCTCTGAAACCGAAGGCCTGCAATTGAAAGCAAACTTTTTTTAAAACTAGTCATATGAAAATAGCCATTATTGGTGTCGGAAATTTAGGTTACTCTATCGCAGTTGGAATTTTAAGCCAGAAAAAGGAGATAAATTGTAAATCACTTTACTTGACAAAAAAGAATACGGCCTCTTTATCTCATTTAGAGAGCGTTTCTCTGGTAAAGATAACCTCGGATAACAGAAGGGCGGTTAAATACTCTAATGTTATTATTATTGCCGTACAACCAGCGCAGTTGAGTGAAGTTTTAACAGAAGTCAGTGATTTGATCGATCCGAAAAAACATACGATCATCTCTGTGGCCACTGGAAGAAAAATAGAAGAAATAGAAGCCTTGATAAAAAAAAGAGTACCCGTGATAAGATGTATGCCGAATACCGCAATTTCGGTGGGTCAGTCTATGACCTGTATCAGTGCCAATGAAGCGGGTAAGGCTAATATTCATATTGCTAAAGGTATTTTCAATGCACTTGGTGAGACCATGTGTATTGAAGAGCGGTTGATGCAGGCGGCAACAGTAATCTGTGCCAGCGGAATTGCATTTTGGATGAGATTGATCAGGGCTACTACCCAAGGAGCGGTACAACTGGGATTTCACAGTGAAGAAGCGCAGAAATTATCCATGCAGACCTGTTTAGGAGCAGCCAGTTTACTGATAGATTCTCAGAGTCATCCTGAACAAGAGATTGATAAGGTAACTACACCAAGTGGTTGTACCATTGAAGGTCTTAATGAAATGGAACATCAAGGTCTAAGCTCCTCGATCATCAAGGGCTTGGTAACCTCATATGAAAAAATAAATCAGATTTAAGTAATTGAAATATGGAACTATTTGACGTATACCCCTTATATGATGTAACGCCGGTTAAGGCCAAAGGATGCTATATATATGATGATAAGGATACAAAATACCTTGATCTCTACGGAGGACATGGCGTGATTTCCATTGGACACAGTCATGACAGCTATGTTACTGCTATAGCTGAACAAGTTCGGAAAATGGGATTTTATTCGAACTCTGTCAAAAACCCTTTGCAAGAAACTCTGGCTCTCAAGTTGGGAAAATTGTCACAATGTGAGAATTATAACCTTTTTTTATGTAATTCTGGTGCCGAAGCAAAT
>JAUXCI010000060.1 GCA_030618945.1 Flavobacteriaceae bacterium | reverse complement strand
TCTATTGTTATTGGGTGACTTGCACTTCCAAGTTTTACACTAATATCGGTTTGATCCATTTGTTGTTGGACTGATAATCTACCTTGGGTTATAATATACTTGAATTCGATTCTCTGGATTTATAGATTTAAGAGTCTCGTTTTTTCTATTTAAACTAATCATTGGTGTATGGCATTATTAAGCGTCGTTTATGAGCATAAAAAAAAGTTGCCGGTTAGGACAACTTTTTATTCAAATATTATATATTAAACGATATTAAATTTGCTTAATCATTTTTACAGGTAATAAAAATATTTCACCGGGCTTGCTAGGCTTATGATCTACTTTTTTGAAATTCAATTTGTTTTTCAAAAAAGTTTCTAAATGACTATTGTCTGAATTCACCGAAAGTACGATCAATTCGCTTTTTGAATTCACAGTGAACAAAACATCAGCTGAGTATTCATTTTCTGACATTTCATTCATATAATTGGAGCCTATCAAATCAGTTATTTCAACACGTAATTCGTCCGTGGGATTCATTGGTTTAAGATTCGCTGCTGAAACAACATTTAAAGTAAAAAAGGCTACTGCAAATACAAATAATTTTAAGTTTTTCATGGTATATAATTTAGATTAGACATTAATAGATTAGACATTTATATTACTACAGACGCATCAAAAGCAATAAATGTTACAATTGATAACTGATAATTTCCTGAATTAAGAAACATTTAACTTTATTGGACCAAAAAGCGTAGGTTCTTTAAGATTAATTAACAAAATCAACAATTGTTTCGTTTTTTCAGCTTATAAACCTGAGGTACTGTTTTAAAAAACACGAAAAATAAGAAATATCAGTTTAGTACTTTAAATTTAAATGTTATTTAAAATGCTTAAGATAATTTTGCAACCTTTCTCTATTTCTTTATTAGAAATGGTTAGTGGCGGTGTTATTCTGACTGCTCTTGTTTCAAATAATAACCAAAAGAGGAGGAGTCCTTTTTTCTTGGCCTCCAAAATCAAAGTGTTGGCCAAAGAGGCATCTTTAAAAACTAGGGCAAGCATAAGGCCTTTACCTCGAATTTCACAAATAAGATCATGAACCAATAACTTTCTAAAAAGCTTCTCCTTTAAAAGCACTTCTTCCATTAAGTTTGAATCGAATAAGGTTTTAAGTGTTGCCAGAGCTGCTGAAGCAATAACCGGATGTCCTCCAAATGTGGTAATGTGTCCTAACTTGGGATTATCCATAAATACACTCATATTTGAGCGGGAAGAAATAAATGCACCAATAGGCATTCCTCCACCAAGGCCCTTCCCTGCAATGATGATATCTGGAAGTACATCATAATTTTGGAATCCAAAAAATTTGCCTGTTCTCCCAATGCCGCTTTGAATTTCATCAAGGATTAATAAAGCACCTACTTCATCGCATCTATTCTTGACTTTTTTTAAATAATCCTTTTTGGGTAAAATAAATCCGGCGCCTCCTTGAATTGTTTCAAGAATAACCGCAGCTGTTGACTTAGTGATCCGTAACAGATCGCTTTGTAAATTGAAGTTAATGAATTGAACTCCGGGTATAAGCGGCCTGTAGGCCCTGTTTTGAACTTCCCTGCCACAAACGCTCATAGCTCCTTGTGTGTTGCCGTGATACCCATTATTTGCAGCAATGATCTCATACCTACCCGTTACTCTTTTCGCCAGCTTTAAGGCACCTTCGGTGGCTTCTGTTCCTGAATTTGTAAGATAGGTGCAATTAAGGGGCTCCGGTAAGTGGGTGCCAATAAATTTTGAAAGCTCAACTTGGGCTTGCTGAATAAATTCGCCATACACCATTACATGCATATACTGGTCAAGTTGTTTTTTAACTGCCGTAATTACCGATTGGGGTTGGTGCCCCAAGGTATTGGCTGACACTCCGGCAATAAAATCCAGATACTCTTTTCCCTTTATATCATAAACATAGCTCCCCTTGGCACTTTTTATCTCAATGGACAATGGATGCTTACCGGTTTGCGCCTGATATGTTAGAAAATCATTTTTCATCGCTTAGAAAGATATCATGTTTAGACCGAGGCTTTTCAATTTCTCTCCATAAAAAACCCCTGAGTTTCCGAGCGTTTTCAGGTAATTGGGAGGGAGGGTAAGTTTGTCCATCGGGTTGGTTTATAAATTTAGAGGATTGAATTTGACCGTCTTTAATGACAAAATGGATTTCACTACAGGTGGTTTTTTCGATACCAATAAGATTTCCCTTTTCGTTCCGTACAAAATGAATCACTTCTGAATTGCCAACAATATTTACAAACCTAAGATCACCTTCTTCAAATTTCCCATATAAATTTCTTCCTTTAATCTGATTAAAGCCTATAGAGTCCTTGTCAATAATAAAGGCATTTTGAAGCACTTTTAAACTGTCTAGTTGATTTGTCTCAATATTGTTGAGCAATTTAATGGTATCTCCCGTGATCTGACTCTTATTAGACCAGAGTACAGGATTTTTGAACATTTGGGTTAATCCTATTCCTTGATCAGAATGTATAGAATCACATTTCCCGCTGAGATCACTTTTAAAAAACTTGACATCGTGAAAAGCTCTTATTATTCTTCTTTCTGGTCTTCCAGTGGCCAGAATAGTGTCTCCGTGAATAAATAAAGAATCTTTATCTGTATTTGAGATGGCAACAGCGCGATCCACAACAAAGGCAGAGTCCAGTTTTTCAAAGAATTCTGCATAATGTCCTTTTAATACACTGTTGTTAATGGTATCAATGATACTGATGTTTTTGGTAGCAGAGGCGAAACCGAGATTTCTGTTATAGAATAAACTATCTGCTTTAATCTCTTTGTCATCGTATTCTATTCTTGCATTTTTGGTGAAATATGAAACGTTTTGCTTGGTGTCATAAAACCCTTTTTCGCAATAAATAAAATTAGTATCACTCGTAATTGTCGATGAACCATATAAAAATGCCTGCCCACTATCCGTATAATAATCAAGGTGGTTAGACTCTAACACATAATCCGGATTAGTTAGCTGCACGTCCGAAAGGGCTTGAAATTTATTATTCTCCAAGAAATAATTCCCTATGTTACTGGTAAGGATATTGATACTGTCTTTTATGGTCGCGCCATATTTGTAATAGAGTAATTGTTTCGACCTGTCAAAGTTAAGCGTATCAGTACTCAGGGTCATTTTCGGGTCCTTGATGACTACATTTCCCCAGGACAAAGCCTTTTGATTGTTTCCATTATATTCAGTGTATTGACTCGTTTGAATTATACTGTCTCCCTGGTTGAGTACAACATCCCCATAGGCCTTTATAAAATTAGCATTTTTATAATGAACTGCTTTTTTACAATTGAGCTTTATACCTTGATGTCTGATTTCGATGTTTCCCAATAAAATGGTCGCCCCTGGTAAATTTACTTCATCAATACTGGAATTATCTGAATGGATAATTTGGATTCTTTTTCCCTGAGCCCCACAGACTATAGTAAACAAACAGCACAATAGAAAAAAATTTATGGTTTTCAACAGACCAGAATTTAAATTAAGAATTACAAATATAAGCTAAATGAAAAAAGGTAAAAACCTTGATTTGATTTTTACCTTTAATATAGAGTCATGGTAAATTTAGACCATTATAGTTTGTTTCCTGTCAGGGCCAACAGATACAATTGTTACCTTTACGCCAACGAAGTCTTCAATAAACTGAACATAATCATTCAGGTTTTTAGGAAGTTGACCTGCTTCAGTCATCATTGTAAGATCATCTTTCCAACCTTCAAACGTTGTGTAATTTACTGTTACGTTTTCCTTTTCAATATTATATGGAAGGTGCAATATCTCTTTACCTTTATAGTTGTAAGAGGTGCAGGCTTTTAAGGTTTCAAAACCAGATAAAACGTCTCCTTTCATCATCATTAATTGCGTCACTCCATTGATTTCTACTGCATATTTTAGTGCAATAAGGTCAAGCCACCCACAACGACGTGGCCTTCCTGTTGTTGCTCCAAATTCAAATCCCACTTTTGACATGGTTTTCCCGTCTTCGTCAAACAATTCAGTTGGAAATGGGCCAGAGCCTACTCGGGTAGTATAAGCCTTAAAAATTCCGAAAACGTCACCAATTTTGTTAGGTGCTACACCAAGACCTGTACAAGCACCTGCTGCAGTTGTGTTGGAAGAAGTTACGAAAGGGTAAGTGCCAAAATCAATATCTAGTAAAGACCCTTGAGCTCCCTCGGCTAAAATAGTTTTCCCGTTGATTAGCGCTTGATTAATATATTCTTCACTATCAATAAAAGTAAGTTCTTTAAGTTTATCAATTGCCGAGAAAAACTCAACTTCGAGTTGTTCCAAATCGAAATCAAGATCAACCTCGTAAAACTTGATCATGCTTAAATGTTTTTTGGCCAGACTTCTGTATTTAACTTTCCAGTTGTCCATTTCAAGATCGCCTACGCGAATACCATTTCTACCTGTTTTGTCCATATAGGTTGGGCCTATACCTTTAAGAGTAGATCCAATTTTCAATTTTCCTTTAAGGGTTTCTGAAGCCGCGTCAAGCAAACGGTGGGTAGGTAGAATGAGATGCGCTTTTCTCGAAACGAGCAATTTCGATTTAAAATCAATATTATATCCGCTTAAATTCTCGATTTCTTTTCTAAATATGACAGGATCAATTACCACACCATTTCCGACAAGATTTATGGCTCTATCATGAAAAATTCCTGAAGGAATTGTGTGAAGCACGTGTTTATTCCCATCAAAAATCAAGGTATGCCCGGCATTTGGGCCTCCCTGAAATCTGGCAATAATGTCATAGTTTTTGGTTAGTACATCAACAATTTTTCCTTTTCCTTCATCACCCCATTGCAGACCTAGTAGTAAATCAATCATTTAAATAATGTTTAATAAGTTATTTTGAAGTTTTATTTTTTTGACCATAAAAATACAAGGAGTGACTATCGATTTTCATGTCGAAAACCTCCTCAATTGATTTTTTAATATTTTCAATTCTGGGATCACAAAATTCAATCACCTCACCGGTATCAGTCAGAATAATATGGTCGTGTTGTTTGTTGAAATAAGATTTTTCATAGTGTGCCTGATTTTGGCCAAATTGATGACGTCTTACCAATCCACATTCTAATAGCAATTCAATAGTGTTGTACAAAGTAGCCCTGCTCACTCTGTAATTCTTATTTTTCATTTCAATGTATAACGTTTCAATGTCAAAATGATCATCATTGTCATAAATTTCCTGAAGAATGGCGAATCTTTCGGGTGTTTTTCGGTGGTTATTTTCTTCTAAGAACTTGGTAAAGAAGATTTTAACGGTTTCCTGATTTTGACTGTTATTCATGTAAATAAAATCGATTTTCTTGCTTTACAAAGTTACATTTAATCCCAAGATTAACATAAATTAATTGCAAAAAAGAAACATATTAGTTGGTGATTCTTTTTACATTTTCAATTCCTTCAATCTTGAGAAGTTTTTTCATTAAATTGGTCAATTGCTGGTTATGTTTGACGTGAACTGTAATCATTCCATGAAAAAAACCTTCTTCTCCTGAAATATTTAAACTCTGTATGTTAACGCTTAAAGTGCCGGAAATAACCCGGGTAACTTCGTTTACCAGACCTAAGGTGTCAACTCCCGTTATTTCCACACTTACTTTAAACCCTTGTTGCGTTGAATCTATCCATTTGGCAGAGATCACTCTATAGGCATACTGCGACTGCATACTAACCGCATTGGGGCAATTGTGTTTATGTACCTTGATTCCGTCTTTGATCGTTATAAAACCAAATACAGGATCTCCTGGAATTGGATTACAGCATTTGGATAGGCTGTACTTTAGTTTTTCTTCCTCCTTTCCAAAAACAAGCATGTCATAATGGGTGCTAACCTCTTCTCTGTGAAAATCCTCTTTTAGAGCCGTATTCCGATTCATTTTGCTTTTAAAAAAATGCATTAGCGCATTCGAGCGCTGGTTGGCATATTTTTTAAGCTGCGTATTGTCTATACTTCCGTTGCCAATTTGATAGAAAAGATCAAAGCTTGTTTTTAATTTGAAAAAATTAACCATTTCATTGGTAGTTTTCTCATTTAATTTAATTTTTAAATGGCGAAGCTTTCTATCTAAAACTTCCTTTCCTTCCTTGGCAATTAACTTGTCATCTTCTTTGAGAATACTTTTAATTTTGGATTTAGCTCGGGCGGTTTTAACAATGTCCAGCCAGGCCAGTTTTGGCTTTTGATTTTTGGCGGTAATGATTTCTATCTGGTCGCCGCTGTGCAGTTCTTTACTCAATTGCACCAACCTGCCGTTAACTTTTGCAGCCCTGCAATGCATTCCTACCTCAGTATGAATAGCAAAGGCAAAATCTATTGCGATAGCCCCTTTAGGCAGTGATTTTATATCCCCATTAGGGGTAAAAACATAAATTTCTTTAGCGTATAAATTAAGTTTGAAGTGTTCAACAAAGTCTACGGCATTAACACCTGGGTTTTCGAGTGATTCTCTTAATTTGTTCAACCATTCTTCCATCCCGCTTTCTTTTTGTGACCCATGCTTATATCTAAAATGCGCAGCATATCCTTTTTCAGCAATTTCATCCATGCGTTCTGACCTTATTTGAATTTCTACCCATTTACCGTTCGGACCCATAACAGTGGTATGTAAAGATTCATACCCTGTCGTTTTAGGATGGGTGATCCAGTCTCTCAATCTGTTAGGGTTAGGGCTAAAGTGGTCAGTTACAATAGAATAAATTTTCCAAGCGTCAAACTTTTCATCTTTTACGCTCGAACGGTATATTATCCGTATAGCAAATTTATCATAGACTTCGTCGAATGAAACTCCCTGATTGATCATTTTTCTGCGAATGGAATAAATGGACTTTGTTCTTCCTTTAATACTATACGCAAAGCCTTCACGGTCTAATGAATCTTTGATCACTTTTGTAAAACTGTCGATATATTCCTGTTGTTCTTCTTTACTGACTGATAATTTGCTTTCAATATCCTTGAAAACTTCGCTTTCGGTAAATTTGAGCGCCAGGTCTTCCAATTGTGTCTTTATATTATAAAGCCCGAGACGATGAGCAAGAGGTGCGTAAATAAACAAGGTTTCAGAAGCGATCTTTACCTGCTTTTCCGGTTTCATATACTCAAGTGTTTGCATATTGTGAAACCGATCAGCAATCTTGATCAGGATCACCCGTACGTCATCATTCAGGGTCAGTAGCATTTTCCTGAAATTTTCGGCCTGAATAGAAACGTCTTGATCTTTTTGCAATCTGGAAATCTTGGTTAAGCCGTTCACAATTTTACCAATGGTCTCACCAAAGGCATCTTCAATATCAGCGAAAGTATAATCAGTGTCTTCAACGGTATCATGCAGTAGAGCTGCTGCAATGGACGGAGCGCCCAAACCAATTTCATTGGCCACAATTTTAGCAACGGATATTGGATGATAAATAAAAGGCTCTCCTGTTTTTCTTCTCTGATCTTTATGGGCATCCAATGCCATTTCAAAGGCTTTTCGAATCAAAACTTTGTCCTCACTCGACAAAGTTTGATAGGTATCTTTTAGCATATCCTTGTAGCGACTTGCTATTTCCTTCTTTTCTTCTTCTATTGTTACGGTGTATGCCATAGACTAAAAGTAATATAAAGCATATTAATTAACAAGCTTTTTTGAGAATCAAAAAAAAGGACATTCTCGTATGAATGATTATTGAGAATTTAAGTTCAACACCCTCTGAAGTAAGGTAGGGTGAGAATAGTGAACAAAAACATTGGCTTTATGTGGCGTTAAATTGCTGAGACTGTTTTTTGAAAGCTTTTTAAGAGATGATACGAGTGCATTCCCGTCGAAATTGGTTTTTGCATAGTCATCTGCCTGGTATTCAAATTTTCTGGATATAAAATTCATCAATATACCCGTGATTTCAGAAATGGGACTGTAAAGTATTCCGAAAGTAATCAGACCAATATGAAAGCTAGGAATCTTTACGGATAGGGCTTCAGAAAGAATGGCGTTATTGATAAAAAGAGAAAACAGGTACAAGGTAAAACCTGTAAGGGCTAATGATATCAGCATATTGGTAAACACGTGTTTTTTTTTATAATGTCCAATTTCGTGAGCTAATACGGCTACAATCTCATCCTTGCTAAGATCGTCAATAAGTGTATCGTAAAGAACAATTCTTTTCTTGGCACCAAAACCTGAAAAATAGGCATTGGCCTTAGTGGATCTTTTAGAACCATCAATGACAAAAATATTGTCGAGTTTAAAGCCGACATTTTTAGAAAAGGCTTGTATAGCGTCTTTTAACTCACCTTCCTCCAAAGGTTTCTGTTTGTTAAAAATGGGCACGATCAAAGATGAATAAAACATGGTTATAAAAATGGTGAAAACACCAATAAAGGCCCATGTATATACCCAGAATAAATCTCCTGTTTTTTGGTAAAACCACAGTATTATTGCCAATACACCCCCGCCAATAATTGCGCTTAACAGCCAGCCTTTTAACTTATCAATAATAAAAAGTCTCTTGCTACTTTTATTGAAACCATATTTTTCTTCGATGACAAAAGTTTTGTAATACGCAAAAGGTGTATTGACAATGTCGCTTCCTATCATGATGATTCCAAAAAAAATCAGGGTAATGCTTATCTCATTACTGCTATAACTTCTGGCAAGTTCATCAACCCAGGCAAAGCCCTTGAAAATAAAAAACGCAAGGGTGACTATAATCGAAAAGCCACTGGTGATGAGAGAGAATTGATAATTTTCCTTTTTATAAGACTGTGATTTATAATATTCTTCTTCGTTGTAAACATCCTTTAATTCAATTGGAATTTTATCGTTAAAATGCTTGGCATTGAGGTAGTTAATATATTTATCAATGATAAAATCGATAATAATTATACCGATGATTATAAAGAATAGTATTTGTGGAGTCATAGATTTCTGATTGATTAAAAAGACCTTTTTATTGATTATTTAATTTCCGCTGCCTTTTGGCCTCAAAAATAATAATTGCAGCGGAGACTGATACGTTTAATGAATCTATTTTACCCTCCATGGGAATAATGATGTTTTCAGTGGATTGATTTGTCCAGTCTGCACTTAAACCTGTGGCTTCCGTTCCAACTATAATAGCCGAGGGTTTTTTAAAATCCATCAAATGATACTCCTTGCTACTGGGATGCAAAGCGGCCGCATAGATCATTATTTTATTTTTTTTGAGAAAGGTCAGAATCTCTTCAGTAGAACCGGTGGCAATTTGATTTGTAAAGACACAACCCACGCTTGACCTTATAATATTAGGGTTGAACAGATCAGTAATTGGATTTGCGATGATTACGGCATCGAGATTTGCCGCGTCGGCTGTGCGAAATAGTGCGCCTAGATTACCGGGTTTTTCAGAAGCTTCAGCTACGAGTATCAAAGATTTTTTATTTATCTTAAGATCACTTATACTCAGCTTTTTATATATGGCTATTGCAATTACACCTTCAGTAGTTTCTCTATGGGCTATCCGTTCATAAACCTTAATGGGAACCCGAATCAATTCAAGTTCTTTCAGGTCAAAAGTGCTAATTAAATTTTCAAGCTCAGAACTATCTATGATTGCTTCACAAAAAAGTAAGGACTTCAAGGCATACCCTGAGGTCAGGGCCAAAGATATTTCTCTGAGCCCTTCAATAACAAACAATCCTTTTTTCTTACGAACTCTTGATTTAGACTGTAATTGGACAATTCCTTTTATTAAATCGTTATTCGTACTTGTGATTTCTTTGATCATTCAATTTATTACTAAGGAGTTTCAAATGTATCAATTAAAATTAAGTGTATACTTATCGTCGTATGAAATGAGTAAATCCATAATCTGGTTATAGCTTTCTAAGCCGTCTTCATGTTGGTTATATTTTAAATAATTGTCGTAAAACAGCTTGAATAACGGTTCAAAAGGGTTTTGATAATCTTTCCAGAACTCATCTTGTTCCCTTATGTTTTTAAGAATGCCTTTTGGGATATCATCAACATACCCTTTAAATAAATCTTTGTCATAACGACGTATATCTAATAGGGCGTAACGCAAAGCCATCAGATGAGCTGCGTATTGAAAATATCGATCATTATGATGAGCTGCAGCTAAAAACCCTACAAAATTGGCTTCACTTTCAGAAGCAATTCCAAGTTGATGTGCCACTTCGTGTGAGCTTGTAAAAAGCAAACTGATTTTTGGAATTAAATGATCAACTTGAGCTTCACCAGTCAATGGATTAAAATAACCCGAAAACCCCATATAGGTTAAAGGAAGGCTGAAAAGAGATTTTTTTAAGGAAGGAGTTTTATAGTTGAATTGTTCAAATTTTGATCCAAGTTGGTCATAACCAGTTTTGGTAAGTTCCAAAATCTTATTTTTGGAATAGGGTACAACAACCGGTAAGGTATCATGTTTGGCCAATTGACCGTGAAGTTGTTTGGTCCGGGATAATAATTTTTCACTAAGTTTTTCTAGTTTGACTATATCGAAGTCCTCACTTTCCAATTGCATGTTATTGGCAATCGGGCTCCTTGAATAATTTAAGCCCCAGAATAAATAGAAACAAAAATAAAAGACAGAGATACCGGCAAAGAATTGAAAAAAAAGTTTGATCCTACTTTTGTTTTTATTGGTAATTAATTTATATATAAATCTTATAATCAAAAAGATAAGTATGGCGTATAGCAAGTCTCCAATTGAAAAGGGTAACCATCCGAATAGAAATCTCAAAATAATGGCTATTACAGGATAAAGGCCATTAACATAGTATCGGTCAATAAGTAAAGGGTGGTAAGAAAAAAAACTTACCAAACCAATTTGAACAAAAAGGAAAATTGATAAGATGATATT
>JAUXCI010000242.1 GCA_030618945.1 Flavobacteriaceae bacterium | reverse complement strand
ATCAAAAAGAAGACCTAGTGGGTCTGGCAAAAACGGGAACGGGTAAAACAGCTGCTTTTGGATTGCCATTGCTACAGTTGATAGATACTGAGCAAAATACCATTCAGGCCTTAATTCTTGCGCCTACAAGAGAATTAGGACAACAGATAAATAACAATCTTGCCTCTTTTTCATCTAATATGCCAGAGATAAGCATCGCATCGGTTTGTGGAGGTGTTCCAATAAAACCCCAAATTGAACGCTTAACACTAGACACACATATTGTAGTGGCCACTCCAGGCCGCTTGATTGATTTGATCAAAAGGAAGGCCATCAATTTAGAAAATGTCGCTTATCTCGTACTTGATGAAGCTGATGAAATGGTTAGTTCTTTAAAAGAGGGATTAGATGAAATTATTGTAGCGCTTCCCAAAAAGAGAAGAACCATATTGTTTACGGCTACAATGCCGGGAACCATTAAACAATTGGTTCAGAATTATATGTCAAAGAACGTGATTCACTTGAGTGCCGATATGGAATCAATTGGTCATCAAGGAATAGACCATCAATATGTGGTGGTTCAACCCATTGAAAAATTGGAGGTGCTCATGCATTTTTTAAGTACTAAAGAAGGGGAAAGAGGTATCATTTTTTGTAAAACCAAGGCAGCAGTCAACAAACTAGCTAAAAATCTGGCTATTAATAAATTTTCATCAGGTGCACTTCACGGTAGTTTATCCCAGGCCATTCGTGACCGTATTATGGGGCAATTCAGAGAAGGGCATATCGATATTCTCGTTGCTACTGATTTGGCAGCACGTGGAATTGATGTTAAAGAAATTTCATATGTGGTTAATTATCATTTGCCTGATGTTTATGATACTTATGTTCACAGGAGTGGAAGAACAGCCAGAGCAGGAGCAAAGGGTTTCGCCTTGACCGTATTACAGCACGACGAACTTTTTGAAATAGAGGATTTTGAACGTGAGTTGGGCATATCTTTTAAACGATTCAAAAAAGCAGACGCTCAGAGTATTGAAGAGAATAATGGCCTTTTATGGGCAAAAAAAATATTTAAAGCAAAGCCCAATCGCAACATCTCAGCAGATTTTAAAAAACAGATTCACACTGTGTTTCATCATCTTACTAAAGAAGAATTAATCGATAAGATACTGGCCAATTATCTCGCTAATAATTCTACATCGATGGCGCCAAGTAATAAAAAGAAGAAATAGTCAGTTAAAACATAAATCCATGGCAAACATCATAAAAGAACAACAGGCTATTTTAGAAAAATTGAATATTCATCAGTTAAATCCGATGCAGGAAGAAGCAATTCCGGCAATTGAAAGAACCAAAAATACGATTCTTTTATCACCAACCGGAACGGGTAAAACGCTTGCATTTCTATTGCCTTTAATCAATAGTTTGGATATTGAAAATAAAGAGGTCCAAGCCTTGATCCTGGTTCCTTCGCGCGAATTAGCAATTCAGATAGAACAAGTGGTTAGAGAGATGGGTTCCGGTTATAAGGTCAATGCAGTTTATGGGGGAAGACCCATTTCAAAAGACAAAATAGAACTAAAGCATACGCCTGCAATACTTATTGGGACACCTGGAAGAATTCAGGACCATTTTAGAAGTGAAAGGTTTCCAAAGGAATTTATAAAAACACTGGTTTTAGATGAATTTGACAAATCACTTGAAACCGGGTTTGAAGATGAGATGAAAGCTATTATTAATCAACTTCCAGGCATCAATAAACGTATTTTAACATCGGCTACCCAAAGTGTTAGAATACCTACATTCGTAGGTTTAGACAAGCCAATAACAATCAATTATTTAAAAAATGCTACTTCAAAATTAGTTGTTAAACGGGTTGTTTCGCCTTCCAAAAACAAATTGAACACCCTGCTTGACCTACAGAACCATTTAGGTAATCAGCCAGGGATTATATTCTGTAATTTAAGAGAGAGTATTCAAACTGTAAGTAATTATCTGGAAAAAAACGGAATCAGTCATGGTTGTTTTAATGGAGGAATGGAACAAAAAGACAGAGAGCGTTCCCTGATCAAATTCAGAAACGGAACCTATCAGGTAATTGTCGCCACTGATTTAGCGGCCAGGGGAATTGACATCCCTGAATTAAAGTATATCGCACATTATGAATTACCCAGAACTCGCGAAGAATTCACCCATAGAAATGGAAGAACTGCAAGAGTTAATGCAAAAGGAACGGCTTATGTATTGGTTTGGGAAAAAGAGTATTTACCTGATTTTGTTAAGGATGCTGCGGTAGAGAAACTTGACAAGAAAGCCATAAGAAAACCACAATTTTGGCAAACCCTATTTATCTCAGGAGGGAGAAAAGATAAGATTTCTAAAGGAGATATTGCTGGTTTATTTTTAAAGGAAGGCAATCTAAATAAAGATCAGCTTGGTGTTATCGAACTAAAACAGGATTGTACTTTTGTTGCAGTGCCAGTGAGTTTGGCAAATCAACTTGTTGAACAGCTTAACAATAGCAGGTTAAAGAAAAAGAAGGTCAGAATTTTTGTTATATAGGTTTACGTCACTTTCCCGATGGTTATTTTCAGTATAAAATTTTCAATTGTTCAACAAATTAATGATAAGCGAATATATATTCGCTATTAGTTGTATATTTGCCAAATGAAACTTAAGGATGAATCTAAAAAGCAGGCAATTCTAGAGAAAACAATTGACATTGTTTTTGAAAAAGGATTTGCTGGAGTCAAAATGGCCGATCTTGCCAGAATGGTTGGTATTTCGCCTTCTACCTTATATGTTTATTATAGAAACAAAGAAGATCTTATTATTTCTATTTCCACAGAACTGATAAAAAATGTTTCTCAAAGAAGTAATAAAGAGGTAAAAGAAGGTCTTCCTTATAAGTTGACATTAAAAGCGGTATGGTTATACTGGCTTAACTTTGGCGTAAATCACAGTAAGGAAATGAGTTTCTTGCAACAGTTAAAACAGTCTCCATACTATAAACTTATTCCCCGGGAAATTAAAGATGAAAAGGCTAAATTAATCAATGACTTATTGGAGCTAGGGAAAAAGGAAGGCTTGATTAAGAAGGTTGACAACGAGGTTTTATCCGCTGTGATTGGGTCAATTATGGGGGAAACAGTGAAATTAATTTTAGCTAAAAATATTAAATTAAATGAAAACGACAACGATTTGATGTTTTCCTTCGTATGGGATGCTATAAAAAGTTGATTTTTTTTAAATATAAATCGAATATTTATTCGATTACAATTTGATTACCAAGTATAAAATGAAAAAAATAATTAAGAAGATGAGTATCATTATAGGAAGTTTATTATTGCTGTTTATATTAACAATCATTCTATTTATCAATTTAAGCCCAGAATTTGGGGGTTCAGCCACTAAGGAGCAAAAAGCGGTTTACGTCAAATCAGACAATTATGCTAATGGTAAATTTCTCAATAGAGGAGAAGTTAAGTTAGATATGAGTTTTAGGGATATGAGAAAAAGTTTAATGGGTTATTTTAATCCACCGCCTAATACTGTTCCAAAGCAAAACATTTCTATTCAAAAAATAGATTCCTTAAATCTGACAACATTTAAAGATAGTACTCGCTTAATTTGGTTTGGCCATTCTACTTTTTTAGTTCAGATTGAAAATCGAAACATATTAATAGACCCTATGTTTGGCAAGGTTCCTGCACCACATCCAACTTTGGGCAACAATAGGTTTAGCAAAGAATTACCCATTGAGATCGAAAAATTACCACTTATTGATGCTGTACTCATTTCTCATGATCACTATGATCATCTGGACTATGGATCAATTAAACGACTAAAAGATAAAGTAAATATGTTCTATACGCCCTTAGGTGTGGGGATACATTTACAGGAATGGGGTATAGAGAAAGAACGAATTGTGGAGTTGGATTGGTGGCAAGAAGTAAAATTTGAGGAGCTAATATTCAGGTGTACTCCCGCACAACATTTTTCGGGTAGGGGATTAAATGACAGGGCGAATACCCTTTGGAGTTCCTGGATCATACAATCATCCAGAGATAATTTATTCTTTAGTGGT
>JAUXCI010000056.1 GCA_030618945.1 Flavobacteriaceae bacterium | reverse complement strand
TGTTCATAGATTTTAGCAAAAAAGGAAAAAGGTCATTTGATTTTCAAATGACCTTTTTCCTTTAAACATTAATATCATTACTTACCTTATTATTTCCAAGGTGCTTTTTTCTTGCTGTTTTGTATCAAAAAAACCTTGATCTCTCATCCATTCATCACAATAAATCTTTTCCATATATCTTGAACCGTGATCAGGCAAAATCATTACGACCATACTATCCTTGTCAAAATAATCTTGTTCAGCATATTGCATAGTTGCCTTAACCACAGCACCACTGGTATAACCAGTAAACAATCCTTCTTCCTGTGCCAAAGCTCTGGCCATATGAGCAGCTGCTTCATCAGTAACTTTTTCAAAAACGTCAATCACGTCAAAATTCGTCGTGGAAGGAATCAAATTTTTTCCTAACCCCTCTATTCTATACGGATAGATTTCCTCCGTATCAAAATCAGAAGTTTCATGAAATTTTTTCAAAACTGATCCATAAGCATCAACTCCTAAAACCTTTATTGCCGGATTTTTCTCCTTTAAGTATTTTCCAACGCCAGAAATAGTTCCACCCGTTCCACTAGCAACTACTACATGAGTCACCTTTCCTTCTGTTTGTTCCCAAATTTCGGGACCAGTTGTAAGGTAGTGAGCTTCTGAATTAAGCTCATTAAAATACTGATTGATATAAACTGAATCTGCTGTTTCTTTATGAAGTCTTTTGGCAACCTGATAATAAGATCTTGGATCATCTGCACCTACATTGGCGGGGCAAACATAAACTCTGGCCCCCATTGCCTTCAACATATTGATCTTACCCTTTGAAGCTTTTGAATTTACGGCTAAAATACATTCATAGCCTTTAATAATACAAACCAACGCTATACTGAAACCTGTATTACCTGAAGTTGTTTCTATAACTTTACTACCTTTTTTTAGTATCCCTTTCTTCTCAGCCTGATCTACAATGTGAGTAGCAATTCTATCCTTCATAGAGTGCCCTGGATTAAAGGCTTCATATTTTGCTAAGAACTGTCCGTCTAAACTTTTTGTTATCTTGTTTAATCGTACCAAAGGTGTATCACCGATTAAATCCAAAATATTTTTAGTTATACCGTTATGTTTTTTCATAAAAATACAATACTTTGATTATAAAAACCGGGCAAATTTAAGTGTTTTATTTTTAACCAATAAAAACATTCTCCCGAGAATATCAATAGTGCTATCTCAATAAGAATATTACAAAAAAATAACTAATCTCTAATTCCCTCTAAATCAAACAAAAAGACATAATCTCTGACAACCTCCTTCAATGCATCGAATCTGCCCGAAGCACCACCATGTCCGGTATCCATATTGGTATATAGATACAATTGATTATTATCCGTTTTATTCGTTCTTAATTTGGCAACCCATTTTGCGGGCTCAAAATATTGCACTTGAGAATCATGCAGCCCGGTAGTTACTAACATATGGGGATAATCATGCTTTTGCACATTATCATAAGGTGAATAAGACAACATATAATCATATGAATCTTTATGTTTAGGATTACCCCATTCATCAAATTCGCCCGTGGTTAATGGAATACTTTCGTCGAGCATGGTCGTTACTACGTCTACAAAAGGAACAGCTGCTAAAATTCCGTTAAATAGTTCAGGATTCATATTAACAACGGCACCAACTAAAAGACCACCAGCCGAGCCTCCCTCTGCATATAAATGAGCAGCTGAAGTATAATCCATTTTGATCACGTGTTTTGCGGCGTCAATAAAATCGCAAAACGTATTCTTTTTTGCAAACATTTTACCATCATCATACCAACTTCTTCCAAGATATTCACCTCCTCTTACATGGGCTACGGCATAAACAAAACCCCTGTCGAGCAAACTCAATCGCACCGTACTAAACCTATCGCTCACAATACTACCATATGACCCATAGGCATATAGCAACAAAGGTGTATCTTTATTTATGGTAAACGATTTATTATACACTAATGAAATGGCTACTTTTTTACCATCTCTTGTTGGTGCCCAGATTCTTTCAGAAGCGTAGTTTTCTTTATCAAATTTCCCTCCTAAAACTTCCTGTTCTTTTTGAATTTCTTTTGAATTATCTTCTATATTAAAATCAATCACAGAGTTAGGTGTCGTTAAAGAATTGTAGCTGTATCTGATTGTGTTCGTGTCAAATTCCGGGTTGTTATATACCGAGGCCGAATAGGTTTCTTCATCAAAGGGCAAATAATAATCGTTGCTACCGTCCCATTTTCTTATTCGAATTTTGTTAAGACCATTATTCCTTTCCTCCAAAACTAAAAAATCCTTAAAAATAGAAATGTCTTCCAATAAGGTGTCTTCCCTATGGGCTATTACATCCGTCCAGTGCTCCTTTGACGTATGGGTCAGAGGCGTCTTCATCAATTTAAAATTATTTGCTCCGTCTTTATTTGTAAGAATATAAAAATCGGACTCATAATGGGCAATACTGTATTCCAACTCTTTTTCCCTGACTTGAATGGTTTTGAATTTTCCATTCGGATCATTTGCATCAAGATATCTATATTCCGTTGAAAGTGTGCTATAAGAACCAATTATGATAAAATTTTTAGATTTAGATTTGTAAACAAAGGTCCAAAAGGCCTCATCCTTTTCTTCAAAAATCAGTTTATCTTCGGAGGCAGGCGTTCCCAATACATGCTTATAAATTTTATCGCTTCTAAGGGTAACTGGATCTTTAATGGTATAAAAAACAGTTTTATGATCATTGGCCCAGGCAGTACCACCTGTTGTGTTTTTTATGATCTCCGGGTAAAATTCTTCCGTCTCAAGGTCTTTAAATCTCAGATCGTATTGCCTTCGGCTTACAGTATCAATTCCAAACGCGACAACATTATTGCTTCCATTAACATTCAATCCTGTAAGGGCATAATAGTCATGGCCTTTGGCCAGTTCATTGACGTCAATCAATACTTTTTCCTCTGCCTCAAGGCTTCCCTTTTTACGCGTATAAACAGGATATTGTTTGCCAATTTCATAACGGGTAATATAATAATAGCCGTTTTTCTTATAAGGAACAGATTCATCATCCTCCTTAATGCGTCCCTTCATTTCTTCAAATAAATTTTCTTGAAACTTATCCGTATGTGCCGTTAAGGTTTTGTAATAGTTGATTTCATCATTCAAATACGCTAATACCTTCGGATTTTCTCTTTCATTCAACCAATAATAATCATCTATTCTCAGGTCTTTGTGAATTCTTAATTCCTTGGGTATTCTTTCAGCGATAGGCGCGACAACCTCCTTTTTCGACATATTATTCTATTTGAATTAGCAATTTTATCTCCTTGCCAGGAAACTGCAAAAATAGAAGATATAATTAATGTCACAACATTTAATTTGTTCCTTTCTAAGGTTTGAATTATTATAAATGGTTAAATTTGTTTTACTAATTTTTAGCAAAGGATAATAAATTATAATAAATAGAGAATTATGTTCGGAGACATGCAAGGAATGATGGCCAAATTGCAAGAGGCGCAGGCCAAAATTGAAGAAACCAAAATCAGATTAAACTCAATAATGGTTGACGGTGAAGCCGGAAACGGGATGGTTGTAGCCACAGTCACGGCTAATAGGGAAATTAAGAACATAGCCATTGATGAGGAATTGTTGGACGACAAGGAGGCTTTGGAAGATTACCTGATTATCGCCTTGAATAAGGCGCTAGAAAAAGCCAATAACGTCCATGAAACCGAAATGGCCGCTGCCGCCAAAGGGGGACTTCCTGACATTCCTGGAATGGATATGTTCAAATGATCAAGGACTAGTCTATTTTTCTTCTTCTGGCAATTCTTTTACTGATCGGGTCAACATATAACGGAATATAAGATATTGTGCCAATATATAGGTGGCCATAATAGCTAGCCCATAAATAGCCCATGCCTCGTAAAACTTATTTAAAGCGATCATGCTGTCCGACAAAATAAACAAAACGGCCCCCAATAGCAATATCAGAGATGATTTGTCTTTCCTTAGCATATAGTTCAATAAACTTACCATTCCAAATATAGAAATAGCTGCACCATAAATTACGACTGGCAGCAAAAATTCACCCAGTCCCGGTTTCAGAACCTTGATCAAGATGATAAAAAAGGCCAAAAAAGGAACGGAAGCGATTAATTTTGTTTTCCAATGTGAATGAGGAAGTTCTTTTGAGATAATAATTACGTATAACAATTGAGTAATCAAAAAAGCGGCGATCCCATAGAGAAACATGTTGCTCTTATCCAAGAGTAAAACGTCTCCTAAAAATGAAAAAAACATGGCCGTGATATACCATTTGTTTTTTCTTTTTGAACTGAGATAATACAAGAGGATCAGGCTTGGCATGATCAAAGGTTTGAAAATCAATTGCAACATTGAATTGTCTAAAACTACGCCAATGACATCTAATATAGAGACAGTAAAAAAGATCCAGGTACCGGTATTTGAAAAAGAATGAGCTTTTATCATAATTATTTAAAATCAGGCAATATACAAGCCTCACTTATTTTCAAAAGTAAAGGATTTATACCAGTCTTTAAGGCTTCCTTCATAATCGTAGAATTATCCCCATGACATTGCAAACAGGACCCCACCAATAGAATCAATTCCTGCTCTTGAACATCCAATGGTCTAACATTTGTTCTTGTCGATAGAATTTTCGCCTTAGAGGGACTTAAAAAAGGGATCCATGCATCTTCGGGCAAGCCATCCCTGGGGTTAATTTCAAATTCAGGTTCAAAAAGCCATTTACCACTTTGCTCATTCACGACGTAGGTCAAAGATCCTTTTCCATAACCTATAGCAGCAGAATTTGCATGGCAGGAAGCACAATCTCGCACCTCTTTAGCAGTCGTATGAGGCGCATTAGCCGCATAAAGTCGATAGAATGATTCTCCTTTTTGAACCGACTTTTTATGGGTGTCATGATCTATGGTCATTATCATCCCAGGTATGGCGGGTTCAATGCTTTTTCCTAGTTCACTTTCTCTGACTGCCATAGCGGGAAGGTCGGCATCAAAGTCAAAAACATGCTCGACCCAGGTTCCGGTTTTGAATTTTTTATCTAACAGATCATACCCTTGTGTTTTATCCTCATAAGTGTTATGACAGCCTATGCATCGCGGTGCCCATTGAGAATGACAGGAAGCACAACTAAGAGATTGATGTGCCTCATCTCTCGCACATAAATCACTTTGTTTTTTGATCAAATGTTTTTTACCATCCTTTTTACCAAGGAGATAAGTTTCGTTATTTTCATCTATATAAGTATTTACTAAAGGGTGTTGGTCTTTATTTACCTTTAGCATTTTTTTATCCTGATGCTCATAATTTCTATGCATAAACACCAGAAGAGATTCCGGGTCCAACTGATCATAAGTCAAGGTAGCGGGTTTATCTTTGAAATGACAATCAGCACAAGCAAGCTTGACAGCGTCTTCTTCGTGTAAATATGATTTACCATCGCCCATCACTTCATGCGAACTATGACAATCAATGCAAAGAAGTCCTTTGGCATGATGTACGTCCTCCCCCCGATAACGATAAACTCTCTCATCCTCAAACACTTTATAGGCTGTTTTATCAGCCACTTCGTCCTTATTTAATAGCGTTTCTTGCCAACCCATATAATTTGTTGATATCCGGCTTGAACGACTGTGACAACCAAAGCAATGCGTATCATTTACAAAAATGTCTGTTGAAGGGTGAACCTTAGGTAAAATTTTCTTGTCGGATTCCTCATAAACCTGAAGGTCCAACAAGGCCTTATCAGAATAATTAAGATGACAGGCATTACAACCTCCTCCTCTGCTCAATTGTGTAATTGCCCCATATTCCTTCTTCTCTGCTCCAAGGTGACAGTTAGCGCAAAGTTCTCTCAAATGATCATCGGCAGGTGAAGAACCAATTTCGCGTATATCAAAAGAATGGTCGGGAGAATCTGTTTCGCCAAACACAAACTTATCTACTGCAACCAAACCACTATTTGTCGTCATTAAGGAGTGTTGAATCCTGTTAAGTTCATCCGTGTGACAGGTTCCGCAGGTTTTTTCTGCATCACTTAAATTTCCAGGTATCAACACCATGTTTTTATGAGATTCATCCTTATCATTTGTTTCTGGATTGCCTAAATGACAGGCTACACAACCAATTAATTCAGGATTATGAAAGGAAGAAAAACCAGCATTTGCTATATGGCAACCAAAACAGGATTCTTTGTTTGCAGGAACTGATGAATAATCGACCTCTACGTCAGAATACTCAGGGTTTATATTTCCATCCTTCAGCCAAAACCAAAATGAAAACAAAACAATGATAGCCAAAAATATCCAAAATATTTTTACTAATTTTAAACTTTGAAGAGGCACATTAAAATTTTTAAACAAAAATACAAGGTAGCCTTTTCAATTAATATGAGCAAAGGCATGTTTCTCCAAGATGATTGTGACCCAGGTAACAATTCAATATGATTTTTATCATCTAATCAACTCGTCAACGCATTTAGTTTTGCATAAAAATAGATATGCCTTTGATTCCATTTGAATTCATAAATAATCTATCAAAACTAAAAAAAATTAAACATGGATAAATCAAGAAGATCCTTCATCAAAGTTTCGGCGCTTAGCGCAAGTGGTATAGCATTTACTACCACCGCACTGAGCTCAATGAATTCAGATGTTTTAGCGGGAGATTTCAATTCTGTGAAATTGCAACAAAAATTATCGCGATCTGCAACTTACTGCGAGGTTTGTTTCTGGAAATGTGCCGCATGGGCATATAAAGATGAAGATAATAATATTAAAAAACTTATAGGTAATGAAAACGACCCACATTGTTATGGTCGTCTCTGTCCTCGAGGTACAGGAGGTGTGGGAATGTATACTGATACAGATAGGCTAAAAACACCATTGATTAGAACAACGATAGATGGTAAAGATTCCTTTAGAGAAGCTTCTTGGGAAGAGGCATTAACATTAGTCGCGTCTAAAATGCAGGGTATCAAAGATAAATATGGCCCTGAAAGCATGGCTTTGTTAAAGCATGGTTCTCCAGGTAGTCATTTAGAGCATCTTTTCAAAGCTTATGGCTCTGACACCATTGCAGAACCCGCTTATGCACAATGCAGAGGTCCAAGAGAAACTGCATTTGCATTGACCTTTGGATCCTGGGTGGGATCTCCGGAACCTACAGATATCAGAGATACCAAATGCCTTGTGTTAATTGGTTCTCATATTGGTGAGAATATGCACAATACACAGGTGCAGGAAATGTCGGAGGCAATTGACAACGGAGCTACAATAATTACTGTTGACCCAAGGCTTTCAACGGCTGCCAGCAAATCGCAATACTGGTTACCAATTAAACCATCAACAGATATTGCATTATTACTTGCCTGGATGCACGTATTAATTTATGAAGATATTTACAATAAGGACTATGTTAAACAATATGGTTATGGTTTTGATGAGTTAAAAGAACACGTTAAAGATTTTACTCCTGAATGGGCTTACGGAATTACAACGATCAAACCAAATGACATTCGTAAAACCGCCAGAGCTATGGCAGAAGCTGCGCCTTCAACTATTGTTCATCCCGGAAGACATGTAACCTGGTATGGTGATGATTCGCAAAGAGAAAGAGCGATTGCCATATTAAATGGATTATTAGGTTCATGGGGGTCTCGTGGAGGGTTCTATTTTAAAGAAAAAATTAAAGTGCCTAAATTCCCACATCCTCCTTATCCGCATCCAAAATGGGGTTGGGAAGAAATTGGTGAAAAATATCCGTTTGCAGAAATGGGTATTACAAACGAAGTGATAAAAGCATCTATCCCTGGAGGAAATGACAAACATCCTATTAAGGGATGGTTTGTTGCAGGTACTAATTTAGTTAATACGGTACCACAACGCGAAATGATAGAAGAGGCTATGGATGCTGTGGAATTTATTGTGGTCATGGATACTATGCCTATGGAAATTACCGGTTATGCCGACGTGATACTTCCCGAATGTACTTATTTAGAGCGTTATGACGGTATTAGATCTGCTACAAACAGAGAACCTTCTATTGCATTACGTATGCCGGCAGTAGAACCAAAATATGATTCTAAACCTGCCTGGTGGATGTCAAAACAAATTGGCGAAAAATTAGGCTTACATGAATACTTTCAATACGACGATTTTAAAGATGTAATATCCTGGCAATTAGAGCAAATGGGCACTTCTTTAGAAGAAATGGAAAAAGTTGGTGTCAAAAAATTCAAACGTAAATCAGGCCCATTATTCTTAGAAGAGGGACAACCTTATGAATTCCCAACCAATAGTGGTAAAATTGAATTTTACTCTACTGAGTTGGCTTCCTTAGGTTTTGATCCAATGCCGGTGTATACTTCACACGATCATCCTGAACAAGGCTATTACCGACTAAATTATGGACGTTCTCCTATGCACACCTTTAGTAGAACTGCCAACAACCCTAATTTATATGATCTGATGGATGAGAATAAACTTTGGGTAAACCCTAAAGTTGCTCGTATTGAGGGTTTGAGAAACAACCAAGAAGTTTGGTTAGAAAATCAGGATGGTGTTATTTCAACATTTCCAATTAAAGTGCGTGTCACGGAAAGAATCCGATGGGATTCTGTTTATATGTACCATGGTTTTGGTCATAATAACAAAAAATTATCCAGAGCCTTTGCTAAAGGTGCCAGTGATACCCAATTGATTACAAAAGTTACTATTGACCCACTGATGGGAGGTACAGGAATGAGAGGTAATTTTGTTAAATTTATAACTGAAAATCCACATAAAGACGTAGCAGTATGAGATATGCAATGGTAATAGACACTTTAAAATGTGTCGGATGTAGCGACTGTGTTGTTGCATGTCAAACAGAAAACAATGTACCTATAGGCTATTGTAGAGACTGGGTTACTGAATCCGTAAGTGGTTCTTATCCAACTATAGAATTAGAATTAAAATCAGAAAGGTGTAATCATTGTGATAATGCACCCTGCGTAAGATGTTGCCCTACAGGCGCCAGTCATACAGCAGAAGGTGGTATCATTTTGGTTACTGCCGATGAATGTATAGGCTGTGGTGCATGTATCGAATCTTGTCCTTATGACGCTCGATTCCAACACCCTGATGGTTATGTTGATAAATGCACGTTTTGTCATCATCGTCTGGAAAAAGGTCAACTTCCTGCCTGTGTCTCGGTTTGCCCTACAAAATGTATGTATTTCGGCGACCTTGATGATCCAACCAGCGAAGTATCAGAACTGTTAAAATCCAGAAAACATAAAGTATTAGCTCCTGAAGCAGGGACTAAACCAAACGTATATTATTTAATTTAATAAATAACCATCATGCAAGAAGAAATATTTATTAGTGGAAGAAATATTCCTCATATAGATCCATATTTAGAAGTGTGGCATTTCCCGATCTCATTATATTTATTTTTAGGAGGAATGGCAGCGGGCATCATATTTTTTGCTTCCCTTTTTACTATATTAAGGAAAGAAAAAGAAGTGCCAACTACCGTTAAAGGTGCTATGGTTGTAGCAGTTATAGCAATAAGTATTGGTTTAGTTGCTTTAATGTACGATTTAACACATCTCCTTTATGTATGGCAGCTGTATATGACCGTAAGGATAGAATCTCCTATGTCATGGGGGGCCTGGGTTTTATTAATTGTTAGTCTATTATCTTTTCTTTGGGTGTTCAGTTATTCTACAGAAATGTTTCCAAAATGGGATTGGAAATTTGATTTTCTCAAAAATTTTCAGGCATATCTGATAAAGAACAGAAGAATATTGGCAATGATCCTCTTACCCTTGTCAGTTATACTAGGAATATATACTGGTATCTTATTATCAGCATTTAATGCCCGCCCATTATGGAATACCTCCATTTTGGGCCCGTTATTTTTAGCTTCAGGTTTATCTACAGGTGCAGCAGCTATCATTTTGTTTTCAAAAAGTCATTTTGAAAGAAGGCTTTTGAGCAAAATAGATCTGGCGCTTATTGCTCTCGAACTAGGCTTGATCATTCACTTTCTTATGAGTATGTACGCAGGATCTGCAGTGCAAATAGAGGCTCTTGATCTGCTGGTAGGTGGTGAATTTACGGTAATGTTCTTTGTATTCGTTGTGATCCTCGGTTTGATATTCCCTGCATTATTAGAGGGAGTAGAATTAATGGGCTACAAAGTTCCGGTTATTATCCCTGCATTGCTGGTTTTAATGGGAGGACTGATATTTAGGATGGTGATGGTAGAAGCGGGTCAGATAACCAGATATCTATATTAAAAAAAATAAAATGAAAAATAAAAAACACGCAAACAGACACGTCTATTGGAATCCATATTTTGGAGGCTTTTTATTAGGCCTATTAATAATCGCTACTTTTTATATTACAGGAAGAGGTCTTGGTGCCAGTGGAGCTTTAAAAAGTGTTGTAGTAACCACTGTACATACGGTTGCCCCTACGCATGCTGAGAATAATATGTATTACACCAAATTCATAAAAGATGGGATCTCTCCAATGAACAATTGGCTGGTTTTTGAGGCTCTTGGTGTATTATTGGGAGCGTTCTTATCAGGCGCATTAACAGGCCGGTTAAAATTAACAGTACAGCATTCTCCAAAAATTACGAGTAGAAGGAGATTGATATTTGCCTTAACGGGAGGTCTGTTATTTGGTTTAGGTGCTCAAATAGCCAGAGGTTGTACGAGTGGTGCAGCCCTTAGTGGAATGGCGGTTTTAGCAACAGCCGGTTTTATTACCATGATAGCCATTTTTGGCACGGGTTACGCCGTCGCATATTTCTTTAGAAAAAATTGGATTTAATTAATTAAAAAAAATAAAATTATGGGACCTTTAATTCCAAATGGTTTAATTCCGATAGAATGGAACTACGTTATAGCAATTTTAATTGGAATTGCTTTTGGGTATATCATGGAAGCAACAGGCTTTTCATCATCCAGAAAATTAGCAGGTGTTTTTTATGGCTACGATTTTGCCGTTTTAAAAGTTTTCTTTACATCAGCAGTAGTAGCTGTAATCGGTTTGTATTATATGGATTATTTAAACTTCGTAGATATTTCTCTACTATATGTGCAACCCACGTATTTATGGGCGGCAATAATTGGTGGAATAATTATGGGCGTTGGATTTTTAGCCGGTGGATTTTGCCCCGGCACAAGTTTATGTGCCGTAGCAATAGGCAAAATAGATGGTATGGTATTTACTGTTGGGCTGATGATAGGAATATTTATCTTTTCTGAATCATTCAGTGTACTGGAGCCATTTTTTGAGAGTTCGAATCTGGGGCATATAACATTGGTTGATTCATTAGGTATGTCACCTTATTGGATAATTCTCATCATAACATCCGTTGCTCTTGTTGCATTTGTATTTTCCGATTGGGTAAGAAGTAAGGTTAAAAAAG
>JAUXCI010000156.1 GCA_030618945.1 Flavobacteriaceae bacterium | reverse complement strand
CCCAAATTTGATAAAATTGAACCTCTTAGTCCTGAAGAAGCAGCCAATATTCTTGGAGGTGAAGCCTGTATGTGGACAGAAATGGTAGATTCTATTACTTTGGAGTCAAGAATTTGGCCCAAAGCTGCCGCCATTGCCGAAAAATTTTGGAGTCAGCAGGAATTAACCAATGATCGTGAGGATATGTATCGCCGATTGATCATTATAAATGGAGAACTTGAACTGTTTGGTCTTCATCATAAAATGAATCAGGAAATAATTTTGAAAAACATGGTGGGTCAAGAATATTTTCAAGCCCTGAATTTTCTTGTAGATTACATTCATGAAGGCGCATTTATTAATCGTTTATCGCTTTATGATCCAACACTTTATACCTCAACTCCTTTAGATATGATCGTGGATGCAGCGGCAGCTGAAAGTTATCCTGCCTACGATTTTAATCTAAAAGTTGAGCAATGGACCAACTCTAAGGATGATAAAATTAAGGAAGAGATTATAACGTTATTAAATCTTTGGATTGAAAATAATAGTTTATTACAGCCTATTTTTGAATCGAATGACAAAGTTGAAATGATCCAATCCCACTCTGAAAATCTTTCGATACTGGCAAAAATAGCGCTTGAAAGGCTGGAGCAGGATGGCGTAAACAAAACCAATATTGACGATTTATTAAAGGCTGCTCGTCAAGAACATGGCGGAACAGTATTGGGAGTAGTCTCTGGCTTGGAAAAAATCATTCAATCACCAGAATGACCTATTGCACTTTTATCGGTAAGGATATAAGACAAAATATAATCGTAAATTTGATACAATCAAATGTAAAATTATGTTCAAATACGGGTTGGATCATCTTACAGTAAGCCAAGCACTTTCAATACTTAAAGGCGACTTGAAAGCCGGCATTTCAGATGAGGCTAAAGAAAAAATAAATCATTCTCATGAGATAGTAATCAAAACAGCGCTTAAAGACAAGGCTGTATATGGAATCAATACCGGCTTTGGACCGCTGTGTGACACCATCATTTCAAAAAAAGACACTGGTGAATTGCAAAGAAAGATTCTTCTTAGCCACTCAGTTGGGGTTGGATCATCTATTGACAAAGACATCGCCAAATTGATGATGATTTTAAAAGTTCATTCGCTGGCCAGGGGTTATTCAGGAATTTCAATGGGAGTCCTGGAAAGAATACAATGGCATATTGATCAAGATATTATCCCCTTGGTTCCCGAGCAAGGTTCTGTTGGTGCATCTGGTGATCTTGCTCCCCTTGCTCATCTGTTTCTTCCCCTCATCGGAGAAGGAAAAGTTTTATATCAGGGTGAAATTACCGCAACACAAAAAGTGTTGGAAAAAGAAGGTTTGAAACCTTTGGAACTGCACCCTAAAGCCGGGTTGGCATTGATCAATGGCACCCAGTTTATTTTGGCACATGCGGTTATGGTCGTTGACAAACTGTACAATTGTTTATCTCATGCTGACCTTATAGGAAGTCTGATGATAGAAGGGCTTATGGGATCACAAATGCCTTTTAACGAATCATTACACTTAACACGACCATTTAAGGGAAATATGCATGTTGCCAAAAGGATCACGCAATTCCTTCAAGGTTCAGAAATAGGAAGGTCTCATCTCTTCTGTGGGAAGGTACAAGATCCTTATTCGCTGAGGTGCATGCCTCAAGTTCATGGGAGCTCCAGAAGCGCCTGGCTTCATTTAAAGGAAAGTGTGGAGGTCGAACTCAATTCAGTAACAGATAACCCAGTAATTTTTTCGGAAGATCTTATCATCAGTGGAGGAAGTTTTCATGGTCAAACATTAGCCCTCCCCATTGATTACGCCTGTTTAGCGGCGGCAGAATTGGGAAGTATTTCCGATCGCAGAACCTATTTATCTTTGGAAGGGAAATATGAAGGTACACCACGTTTATTGATGAATGATACGGGATTAAATTCTGGCTTTATGATTCTTCAATATACTTCTGCGGCTTTGGTTAGCGAAAATAAGGGCTTGTGTTTCCCTTCAAGTGCTGATAGCATTCCAACATCCCTGGGGCAGGAAGATCACGTGAGTATGGGTTCAATTGGAGCAAGAAAGGCCTTAAGAGTAATTGATAATCTTGAAAAAATTCTGGCCATAGAATTAATGTGTGCCGCCCAAGCATTTGACTTTAGGAAACCTTTAAAGTCAAGTGAGGTTCTTGATGACGTACACGATACCATCAGAGAAAATATTGATTTTGCAAATGAGGATAGAATTTTTTCAATTGACATTGAAAAAGCCATACAATTGATCAAGGATAGAGAACTCCTGTCAACGGTTTCATTTCATTGCAAAGCATACAGCGACTACGATAATTTATTTGAATCATATTAATCTCGTTTTAAAATGATCACAACTACACACAACTCAATTTTTCAAAAGAAAATACTACAAGGAATTCCGAGCAATTTACCCAAAAAAAAAGCATATCCCAAAGGTGCTAACCGAGCTCCAAAAAGAAAGGATATTTTGTCAGCTGAGGAAAAGAAATTGGCTATTATGAATGCCTTGCGTTACTTCCCTAAAAACTGGCATTCAATTCTGGCAAAGGAGTTTCTCGATGAGCTTAAGGCATATGGCAGAATTTATATGCATCGTTTTAAACCGGATTATGACATCTATGCCAGACCAATTTCAGCTTATCCATCAAAAAGTAATAAGGCCGCGGCCATTATGCTCATGATCCAGAATAACCTTGATCCGGCAGTAGCCCAACATCCCGAAGAGTTGATCACTTACGGTGGAAACGGCGCAGTTTTTCAAAATTGGGCCCAATACCTGTTGACGATGAAATATCTGGCGACCATGACCGACGAACAAACTTTACATATGTATTCAGGACATCCCATGGGTCTGTTTCCGTCTAGCAAAGATGCACCTAGAGTCATTGTTACTAATGGTATGATGGTTCCCAATTATTCAAGCCCTGATGATCTGGAAAAATTCAATGCTTTAGGAGTAACTCAATATGGCCAAATGACTGCTGGGTCATTTATGTATATTGGTCCACAGGGAATTGTCCATGGTACGACCATTACCTTGATGAATGCCTTTCGAAAAATCTTACCTAAGGATGATACGATCAAAGGAAAAGTTTTTCTAACATCCGGATTGGGAGGTATGAGCGGAGCCCAGCCAAAAGCAGGAGACATTACGGGTTGCATTACAGTTTGTGCTGAGGTCAATGAAAAAGCAGCCATTAAAAGGCACGAACAAGGGTGGGCAAATATTTTGATCAATGATATAAATACCTTGGTACAAAGGGTTCAAAAAGCCCAAACTGATAAGGAGGTTTTGTCAATCGCTTTTCACGGTAATATTGTTGATGTCTGGGAGAAATTTTATAAAGAAGATATTTTTGTTCATGTGGGGTCCGATCAAACCTCGCTTCACAATCCATGGTCAGGAGGGTATTATCCCGCAGGCTTGAGTTTCGAAGAATCAAATTCAATGATAAGTAATGAGCCGGATCTATTCAAACAAAAAGTACAGGAATCATTGAGAAGACAGGCCAAAGCAATTAATAAACACACTAACAGAGGTACATACTTCTTTGATTATGGAAACGCATTTTTGTTGGAAGCGTCGCGAGCCGGTGCTGATGTTATGGGTGAAAAAGAAGGTCAGTTTAGATATCCTACATATGTTCAGGATATTTTGGGGCCCATGTGTTTTGATTATGGCTTCGGACCTTTTAGATGGGTTTGTACCTCAGGAAATCCTGAAGATTTAGACAAGTCAGATAATATTGCCCTTAATGTTTTAAGCGAGATTCAAAAAACTGCTCCGCCGGAGATTCAGCTTCAGATGAATGACAATATTATTTGGATAAATAATGCCAAAAAAAATAAATTAGTGGTCGGTTCTCAAGCCAGAATTCTGTATGCTGATGCAGAGGGAAGAGCAAAAATAGCTTCGGCCTTTAACACTGCGATTTTGGCAGGTGAAATCTCAGCTCCCATTGTATTGGGAAGGGACCATCACGACGTGAGCGGGACAGATTCTCCATATAGAGAAACGAGCAATATTTACGACGGTAGTCAGTTCACGGCTGATATGTCAATACATAACGTCATTGGTGATAGTTTTAGAGGAGCAACCTGGGTTTCCATTCACAACGGAGGGGGCGTAGGCTGGGGTGAAGTATCTAACGGTGGTTTTGGATTGGTACTTGACGGATCAGAACAGGCTGAAAGGCAACTACAGTCCTTATTGTTTTATGACGTAAATAACGGTATCGCCAGAAGAAGCTGGGCTAGAAATGATGAGGCTTTATTCGCTGTAAAGAGGGAAATGCAAAGGTCTCCTAATTTAAGGGTAACGCTTCCAAATCTCGTTGATGATGATCTGTTACAAAGCTTGGATGTTTAAATAAATTCAAAACTTTGACTTAGAAAAACTGTTTGATTTTACTTCTTATTATGTTAACCTCAAACCCTAATTGTTATAAAAAATAACATATGTCATTCACCGGTATTCATATTTAGTTAATTCATTTATCTTCACAAAGATTTTCAATTTATCAAAACTTCTATTAAATATAACCTTAAATCATCCATGCGCTGGAAAATAAAAGATAAAGCTGATGCGGATAAAGTTAATCGTATCAGCGAAGCTTTAGCTATTGATCAAATTCTTGCAAGCCTATTAATTCAAAGGGGTATAGATACTTTTGACAAGGCTAAATCTTTTTTTAGACCCAGTTTAAATAATCTATACGATCCTTTTTTGATGAAGGATATGCAAAAAGCCGTATTGCGTATTGAACGGGCAATAATGAAGGGCGAAAATATCATGATCTATGGAGATTATGATGTGGACGGTACAACAGCGGTTTCTTTGGTTTATGATTATTTACATTCGTATTATAACAATGTTGCTACATATATACCCGACAGATATGCCGAAGGGTATGGTATTTCGTATGCCGGAATCGATTTTGCCTTAGATAATGATATTAGCCTGATTATAGCACTGGATTGTGGGATAAAAGCCATTGATAAAGTGGCATATGCCAATGAAAAAAGTATTGATTTTATTATTTGCGACCATCATCGACCTGGAGATCAACTTCCTCAAGCTGTGGCCGTATTAGACCCGAAAAGAGCGGATTGTAATTATCCTTATGACGAGCTTTGCGGATGTGGGGTTGGATTCAAACTGATTCAGGCATTAGGTCAAAAAAGAGGGCAAACCATTGACGACTTTATTCCTTATCTCGATTTAGTTGCCACTGCCATAGCTGCAGATATTGTTCCAATGACTGGAGAAAACAGAACCTTGACTTATTTTGGTTTAAAAGTGATCAACTCAGCTCCCCGAGCTGGAATCAGGGCCATGATGCAGCAAACCAAGAAAGAAGTTTTTGACATTACCGATGTGGTTTTTAAGATTGCGCCCAGAATTAACGCTGCAGGAAGAATAGAACAAGGACTATTTGCAGTTAATTTACTTACAGAGAAAAATTTTGAGCGAGCCGTTGAACAAGCCGACGCTATTAATACTTATAATACTCAAAGAAGGGATCTCGATCAAAATATTACCCAAGAAGCCCTGGATCAAATAATTGAACACAAAGAAGAGAATCTTTCAGCAACTATAGTTTATAATGAACTATGGCATAAAGGAGTCATAGGAATTGTGGCTTCAAGGCTTATTGAGAAATATTACAGGCCCACGCTTGTTTTTACAAAAAGTGGAGACAAATTGGCGGCTTCGGCACGTTCCATAAAAGGATTTGATATTTATGATGCTCTGGAACAATGCAGCGATTTTATAACCCAATTTGGAGGACATAAATATGCTGCCGGCCTTACCCTCGAGCCTGAAAAATATGACTCTTTTAAAGAAAAATTCCTGGAAGTGGTGCATCAAACAATGCCAGAAGAATTACTTACTGAGCAGATCACCATTGATTCGATTATCTATCTATCCGATATTAATCCTAAGTTTCAAAGGATACTTAAACAACTTGGGCCTTTCGGCCCTCAAAATATGAAACCAGTTTTTATGGCTAGTGGGCTTAGAGACAACGGTTATGGGAAAAGAATTGGAGAAAAAGGAGACCACCTAAAATTGAATATCATTTCAGGAAGTGATAAACGAACCTACAATGCCATTGGGTTTGGCCTTGGTAATAAAAATGATTTGATCAGCAATGGGAAATGTTTTAAAGCTGTTTTTACGATTGAAGAAAATCATTGGAATGGAATGACTTCATTGCAACTTAACAT
>JAUXCI010000278.1 GCA_030618945.1 Flavobacteriaceae bacterium | reverse complement strand
TTTATAAAATTAGCTATAAACCTGAGTTCAATTTAAAATATTATTATCTTGCTGTCATAAAACTAAATCATGAACATTAAAATCACCCTGGCCCTGCTATTCTTCATTTTAACTAATGTTGTCTCAGCCCAATCGGATCTTCCTCAGGACTACTTGAATTCAGAATTTCATCAGGATCGAAGAGAAGCCCTTAGAAAATCTATGCCTGAAAACAGCGTTGCCATATTTTTTGCCAATCCTGTTCGAAATAGAGCCAATGACGTGAATTTTGTATATCATCAGGACCCAAACTTCCATTATTTGACAGGGCTTAATGATCCGCACTCTGTACTTGTCATCTTTTCAGAAGATCAGGAAGAAGAAGGTCACACCTTCAATGAAACAGTTTACATATATGAAAGAAGTGCAAGGTACAAGATCTATATGGGAGAAGGTACTGGCGTAAAAGGTGCCAAAGAAAAACTTGGTTTGACTCATGTTTACCCGGCACAGGACTTTATTGATAAACCCATAGATTTTTCAAAGTTTGACAAGATCCTGTTTAGGGAGATAGGTACTGATGTGAGAAAATCTGGGCGAGAACAACCTAATTTATACGCCTTAATAGAGCAGTTTAAAACAAGTATCAATACGATCCCTATGCCCGAAGATAAGGAAATTGACAGTCGATCGACCGAATTGGTTACTGTGGTAGACAATAAAACCCTTAGAACCCTTATGGCTAATCTCAGAGAAGTAAAGTCAGAAGAGGAATTAAAGTTGATCAAAAAAGCGGTTGAAATTTCATGTGTAGGGCAAATTGAAGTGATGAAAGCCATGCATCCTGAAATGTCTGAAAACGAAACCCAGGGTATTCACGAAATGGTTTTCAAAAAATATGGTGCTGAATTTGAAGGTTATCCTTCAATTGTTGGAGCCGGTAACAATGGTTGTATCCTACATTATGAAATGAATAATAAAATGGAGATTGGCAATGAACTGATTTTAATGGACCTTGGGGCAGAATACCATGGCTATACCGCCGATGTAACCCGTACTATTCCTGCAAATGGTAAATTTTCTAAGGAGCAAAAAATCATATATGATTTGGTTTATGATGCTCAGGAAGCCGGTATCGCCGCCATGGTGGTTGGGAGTGATGCAAGAAAAGTGGATAAAGTTGCCAGGGATGTGATCTATGAAGGCTTATTAAAACTTGAAATAATTGATTCCTTAAAGCATGGTCGTACTTATTTTCCTCATGGCACTTCTCATCATATAGGATTGGATGTGCACGATTTGAATAATAGAGGTCCTTTTAAAGAAAACATGATACTTACGGTTGAACCGGGAATATATATTCCTGAAAACAGTAGGTGTGATAAAAAATGGTGGGGAATTGGAGTGCGAATTGAAGATGACATTTTGGTAACAAAAAACGGCCCCATAAATTTCTCTGCCCTAGCTCCCAGAAAATCAGACGAAATAGAGAAGATGATGGAGCGGGACAGTGTTTTTGACAAGTTCCAGCTACCAAATCTCGATGAAGGCCAGTAAGAAATTTTTAAATCAATTATTTCCTTCAGGAATAATATAAAAATTTTCATCAATACTAACTGTGTTGTTCGGATCCTTTAACTGATAGGTTTTCCATTCTTTGGAAGGCCTTAACCATACTTCTTCACTGTCGATGTAAAATTTTACCGGGATGCTAAAGTTTTCTACTACTTGCTTAAAGCGATAGGATAGCATATCTTTTTTTATCTTGTATTGTACTATTGGGATGTCAATGGTGCGCAGGTATTGATCAAAAAAGCCATGAAGTTCCAAACCTGTTTTCTCCATAAAATAATTCTCCACATCATTTCCACTAACAGTTTGATGGTAAAAATCCTTGTTCAGACCCCTTAGAATTGATCTAAATTTTTCATCATCATTAATAACCTGCCTCAAGGTGTGAATCATGGCCGCTCCTTTTGCGTACATATCACCAGAGCCCCTTTTATTTACATCGCGGACTCCTGCTATTGTAGTTTTATTGGCAGCTGTTTTTCGATGCCCAATACAATAAGCATTACCAGCTTCTGTACCATAATGATAATCTAAATATAAGGCCTCACTATAACTGGTAAAACTTTCGTGTACCCACATATCGGCCACGTCATTATACGTTATATTGTTGGCAAACCACTCATGACCGGATTCGTGAATAATGATAAAATCAAATTTCAACCCATAACCAGTATCGCTCAGATCTCTTCCTAAATAACCATTTTGATAAGCATTTCCATAGGTTACAGAACTTTGGTGCTCCATACCTAAATAAGGCGTTTCAACAAGTTTATAGCCATCCTCATAAAAAGGATAGGGGCCAAACCAATACTCAAATGCCTCCAACATTTTTGGGACCTGCTTAAATTGCTCCCTGGCCTTATCGAGGTTGTAGGACAAGACGTAATAATCACAATCTAAAGCGCCTTTTTCTCCCTGGAATATTTCGTTAAAGTGAACATAATCTCCCAGATTCATATTGATTCCATATCCATTAATCGGGTTGATCACTTTCCATCGATAGGTTTTTAAAGCGCCGGGTTGGTCAATCACTTCTATCAAACGACCATTGGAAACGCTAATCAATTCTTTTGGCGCTGTGATACTCATTTCCATACCTTGATCGGGTTCGTCATAAGGATGATCTTTTGATGGAAGCCATGAACTTGAACCTATACCCTGATTGGCATTGGCAACAAAGTCGATTTTATTTCCATCTTTTTTCCATACAAAACCTCCATCCCATGGGGGCCTAAGAGATTCTGGTGGCATACCACTAAAATCCACCACAATTTCATTGATATCTCCAACGGTTTGCTTTTTAGTAAGTTTTACAAAATAGGCATCGTATTCATTGGTATAGCTTAATTTTTGACCATCCTGACTTATTCCAAGAATTTTCATGGGTGCTTGCAGATCAATTTGCAAAATTTGATTTTCCTGTAGCACTTTATATCTTATGGAATTTTTTCCGGAAATCGATTTATTGGGTATATCTGGTTTTACTTCAATTGAATAATGCAGAAGGTCCCACCAAACTCTTTCGGCCGTTATTGAACCTCGCAAGCTATCTTGCCTGCTGAATTGTTGGGAGAACATCCCTAAAGGGAGTAATAGGGTCATAAGTAGTGAAAGGAAAACTATTTTTTTCATAGCTGCTAGTATTTGT
>JAUXCI010000042.1 GCA_030618945.1 Flavobacteriaceae bacterium | reverse complement strand
TAATAAAAAAATAGACGTGCATTGTTATGCGCTGGCTGCATCGAAATATTTTGATTATTCGAAAAAATTCAATGACAATTGGCATAATAAAGATGTTTTTGATGATTTTTTTACGTGGGGACAGATGGCTATACTTTTTGATAATGATACGCTATTGATACGTGCTAATTTACTCAGATACAAGACCAATATTAATGAGCTAACGGATAAAAAACTTAAATAAATATTAAGGTATGATTTACAATGGTATTGATTCAGTAGTTTATGAAGGTATTCGGAAAACCATCAGTCGGTTCAGAAGAAAACCCTTTCATTATTTTACAGAAGCAGATATTCACTCCTCGCTTCTTACTCCAGTTGTTCAACTTATTAAAGACTACATCAAAAATGGGCAGGTTACAGATCGTAAAGACAAAAAGTTTATTCATCCCCAAGAGGTTGCTACAGTTTTTATAGAATCCTTTATTGGTGATCAAGAATCTAAAATTACAATGCCACCGATTGCTTTTTTGCCTCAGGAGAAATGGGCAAGAGAATTGAGCAATTACTTAAAAATTAAATAATCGTTTGGAATTGGTATTCTAACTCATTTTTTTGACAAGCTTTCATTCATCACAAATTGGTTAGCGCTTTATTTGGTCTGATGATTCTTCCCATACTCATACAAAACCTTATCTAAATAGACTTGGGAAACATTTAGCCCTGACTATTCTTTTTATGTTAGGGATAGTGGTGACTTGTTCTTTAAGGTTAGTAAAATAACCTTATCTTTAGGCGTTATCCTAAAAAAGTATTAACATGAACATCAAGAGCATTTTTTCCTTTAATAGAAGCAAACCTGAAAAATTACGTTCTTTAATAATTGATCAAAACCTACCTCGAATAAGAAAACTTCTTGATTCCGAGCGATCTTTAGTAAATGCAGTTTATACTGAATATAATAATACGACAGCATTACATATTGTAGCTTCAATTGGAAATATATCTATGACCAATTTATTTATAGAAAGAGGGGCAAATGTCAATGCAAAACAAAATGATAATCGTACCCCTCTTATATCAGCTGTTCATAGAGATCATGTTGAAGTAGCCAGAATTCTTTTAAATAATGGAGCTGATGTTGATGCAAGTAATATTAAAGAAGAAGGCGTTACTTATATGGGGCTTGCTGCTGGTACTCCACTTCATTGGGCTGCTCAAAAAGGTAGTGAGAAAATGGTTGAGCTATTAATTAATAAAGGTGCCAATATTGATTTAATATGCGCGGATGGTAAAACCGCATTACATTGGTCCCTAATGAGCACAACCAGGTATAGTGCTGCTAAGTTGCTAATTGAAAATGGTGCTAATGTGAATGCTAAGGCAAATGACGGCAAAAGACCTTTGCATTTTGTCGTTAATCATTTATATACTTTAACTGGAAGAGCAAATAAAGGTTTTGCTAAGCCTTTTAGTTTAGATATAGAAATGGCCAGTTTGCTTTTAGGAAAAGGAGTAGACATTGATGCCCAAGATGATGACTTATATACCCCATTAATGTTAGCAAGTGCAAAGCCTTTTGTAAATATTGGCTTGGTCAAGTTATTACTCGAAGACAACGCTGATTCAACACTGGTAGGTAAATCAGGAGTTACAGCATTACAATATTCTTGCAATATGCTAAATCAAGTATCGTCAGTTTTACCTGATAATTATCTGGTAAAATTAGAACAAGTCATTAATTTATTACAACATCAGAAATAATATTAAACATAATTAAGTTCTCCCCTTATCTTTAAATAGGAAAGCATTATCTCGTTGTATATGTAAGGCTCTAAATAGAAATATTGTCTCCCAACCCCTTCTCAATCAAATTTTTCACCACGCCGAACATCATGGCTGAGAAGTCTTCTTTGAATTCATTGTTATCTGAATAAAGTTTGTAAAGGTCAAAGTTTGTGGTGATGTGTTTCAATAGTTCTTCACCAACAATTTTATCGCTTGTTATTCTGGCATTTTGATCGTCTGAGAACTTGATTGAGTTAATCAGTTCATCATTTCTGGCAACATCTTCAGCAATATTTTCAGCCATCTGCCTTACCTTATCAGTATCTTCAAAATGTGTTCCATAGCGATCGTTAAAGGTTTGCAGAATACTCGACAATTTATCAATCTCTGGCTCACTCAATCCACCACGCATATCAGTAGGTATAGGCTGTAAATCCTCTCCTTGCTCTAATGCGATAGAAGTTGTGGTTTCAAGTTGTAAGCGATAACTGTCCATGTCAATATTATCCAGAATTCCTTTCGCTAAATCATCAGGAGCATCCCCGCCTAATTTATTTTGTAGATGGTTGAGGAAAATATAAAGTCGCTCCAGGTATGGATTTTCAAAGGGGACAATTTGAGAAAGAAAAATGTACAATCTGACGTAGGTCTTGACTTTTGCCCTGAAATCTGCCTGCTGTTCTTCGGATAAATCATTTCGAAACTGGTCAGCTGATAAGTCCAGCAAGGTGTGTAGCTGGTCGACAGGTACATTTTGTAGAATCTTATTTGAGAACTCTTCGACCTGTTCTCTAGTATATACTTCAAAATTGTCTAACGCATCTTGCAAGTCAAAAAGTTTGTTTGGATCAGTTGCCTCACCTAAAATGGTACTTTCAAAATAGGGCTTGAATGCCTTTTCAATACCATCAGTATCGTTGACAAAATCCAAAACAAATGTGTCCTTTTTTAAGGGGTGACTTCTGTTTAACCGGGATAATGTCTGAACGGCATTCACACTTCCCAATTTCTTATCCACATACATGGTATGTAACAGAGGTTGATCAAAACCGGTTTGGAATTTATTTGCCACCAATAAAAATCGGTATTCATCTTTTTCAAATTCTGAAGGGATAGAACTGCTTGAAAAACCATTTAATTTTGATTCGGTCTGGCCATCAATCTCCCCCGAGAAAGCTACAATAGCTTTGTATGGGCTGTCAATCGAATCCAAATAGGTATCAAATGCCTTTTTATATTTCACAGCATTTTTTCGGCTGCTTGTTACTAATATGGCTTTTGCTTTACTACCAATTCTTTTCTTTTGAATGACATTCTCAAAAAAATGGTCAACAACCAGCACCGTTTTTTTCTTTATAGCGTGCTCGTGGCTTTCAACATAAGATTTTAATTTCTTCTGCGCTCTTTTTTTATCATATTCCGGATCATCTTCTATTTTTTTAAGCAGTGCAAAGAAACTTTGGTAGGTGGTATAATTTTGCAGAACATCAAGAATAAAACCTTCCTCGATGGCCTGTTTCATCGAATACAGATGAAAAGCTTTGAACTTGGTTTTATCCCCTTCATGATAAGGGACTCCAAATAGTTCCAGAGTTTTGTTTTTTGGAGTTGCTGTGAATGCAAAGTAACTGGCGTTGGGTAAAAGTTTCCTTGATTTCACTAAAACCCTGATCATATCTTCGCCTGTGACTTCGTCATTTTCATTCTCATCAAAATCTTTCAGATCCTTCTTTAGTTCATCTTCATCATTTAATTTTGATAGCGTTTCATTGAGTTTACGAGCCATCTGTCCGCTCAAACTGCTGTGAGCCTCATCTATAATGATGGCAAAGTTGGTTCCTGGAAGGTCTCCAATATCTTCAACGATATAGGGAAATTTATGAATGGTGGTAATGATGATCTTTTTACCTTCTTCAAGTGCTTCTTTCAGCTGTTTACTTCCCTCTGTTATGGCTTCGACTACACCTTTTACCTGCTGAAATTGCTTAATATTGTTTCTAATCTGGGCATCCAGCACACGGCGATCAGTAACTACAATAACAGTATCGAAAATATTTTGTGTTCCCAGTTTATCATGCAAGCCAATGAGCTGATATGCCAACCAAGTTATGGAATTTGATTTGCCCGAACCTGCTGAATGTTGAATCAAATATTTTTGTCCGGATCCCTTTTGTTGAGCATCAGCCAGTAATTTATGAACAGCAACCAATTGGTGATATCTTGGGAAAATAAGTTTCTTATCCTTTTTAGTTCGCTTCTTTCCTTTCTTATCGAGATATTCTTTTTCTTCTGTAACGAGTTGAGAAAAATTCTGGATGATGTCTGTTAAACTTTCTTTGGTCAAGATCTCTTTCCATAAATACTCGGTGCGTATTCCGTCTATTGGTGGATTGCCTGTACCATTTTTCTAACCTTTATTAAATGGAAGAAAGTGGGATTTATCTCCCTTTAGGTGTGTGCACATCCATACTTCTTCGGTATCAACTGCAAAATTGACCAATAACCTACCCAATCGAAATAATTCTTCATTTGGATCCCGATCTTTTCTGTATTGCCGAATGGCATTTTTTACTGTTTGCCTGGTTAGTTCATTTTTCAGTTCAAAGGTGATGACAGGAATACCATTAATGAAAATGGCCATATCCAGCGAATTATTATTCATTGGTGAATAATGTACCTGTCGCATGACTGAAAAAATGTTGTCTTTAAACAGAGCGTTGGCCTTTGCATTGTACGCCGAAACAGGCTTATCATAAAACAACCTCAACTTTGTATCAGTAAACCCATCAGTAATTCCCTTGCGCAACACTTCAATTACACCTTTGGTTTTTATCTGGTCATACAGGCGCTTGATGATCTTTTGTTCATAGATATCTTTATGATAGCGCTTAAGTTTTTCAACTGCTTTAGGTTGGGAGGCTTCCAAGAATTGAAAAAGCAATTCTTCGTCCAGGCAGATTAAATTGTTGTAATGGCTGTTTTCACGGTAATCATAACCACATGAGTCTTTCAAATATTCAGTGAACTGAATCTCTAAACCTTTTTCGGAAGTATCAGTAAATTTATTCATTGTTAACTATGTTAAAATAACTCTCCATTAAGGTAATCATATTCCCCTGATGCTTTTTCGAAATATTATCATTCCAACCTCTATGCCCATAAATAAGATCAGACTTAAGTGAATCTAATCTGCCACTACTTTTTTTATTCTCAAACTTTGCCCTTTTCTCAATATATGCTAGGTCACTATATTCTGAGTTAATACTTCTTGTAACCAGAACCAGGTTGCCAAAATTGTCTAATTCTGTAATACACAACTTATCTTTTGGGTCTCTTGGATTCTGTGGTGAAATATGCTCAACCGAATTGCGGGCAGTCATTTTATAATCTCCCCATTCTTCAGCTTTATCTAACTTATCTCTTTCATGCCATAAAACAAACTCCATTTTGTAAAACCAATAATGAGGAAAATTTGTTCCAAAGCTTTCATTTAGAATTTCAGTTGTTGGTTTAATAGCTGGATAATCGTCCATGCATTCCATGGTCCTTTTAGGAAGCCCCCTATGCTCTTGGTTGCTCGAAAATAATATATTGTCAGTTTTTTTAAGATCAATATAAGCATCTTTAAAACTTGGATGATCTAGTAAATAATACAGGAATGGGGTAAGCCAATATTGGGTTGTATTTTGTTGAGAATGATAAAGGACACTTTGAAGCAATGCTAATCCATCAAACTCTTTTATTTTTTGCCTTCTTAAATACCAACTCCTGCCACCTTTCTTTTGGTTATGTTTATAAACTTTTTTTATTAAATGAGTTTCATTATTCTCGTTTTCCTCTACCCATTTTATCACGTATTTGTCGAAAACTTCTCTTACTCTTAGTAACAACTCAATAAATGCAATACTTTCTTTCCTTTGCATTTTTACTTTTTTATCCTCATTTGTGTATTTTTCACAAAATATATGATTTGAAAATATTGAAAGAAGTTCTTTTCCATTGATTCGTTGTATATCTTTTTTATCGTTCTGGAAAAGATAAATCCTCAATGTATGTAATAATAATTGTGGGAATGTAAGAATGCTTCTTACTTTTTCAAATTCATCATCAGAAGCATTTGGATGAAAAAACTCATCATTTGTTCCGTTTACCCCTTCTTCAATAAATGAACCTCTCTTATTTAAAATATCTTGCAAACTTAAAAGTTTGTTCTTCTTTGTCTTTTTACCTTTTAATAAGTCTGTTACCTTTTGCCAATTATGCTTTTGAGTAGTCCAATAATCATAACTATTTGCAACCTCCTTTGCACTACCCACTTCATATGATATACTACGTTCTAGGTAATTGTCCATATCACTACAGGCATTCCATATCAAACTGTAGCGATAGCGCTGATTTTTATTATCAATTTTTGACAGCAACCGCGCTTTTAATATTTCGTGTTGAGAAAGTTGAACACCTCGATTGTTTAATGTTTCAAATAATTTATTTAAGTCGGAGGATGGAGGCACCTGAGTAATAACCATTTGTAATTTGTTCAATACAAATTCAATGAATGATTTTTTATCATCAGGATTTCTAAGGTTTTCAGTGATTAGTGATCGTAATGTATTCCGAGCCTTACTAATTCTGACTAAATCGTCAAATTCCTTGCTTCCTTCTTCTGAAGTCGTTTCAACCAATAAGTGGTTCAAATAGTCTTCGACATTTTTACGTATTGAAAAATTCAACCTTAAATCGCCATTTACTCTTGTGAAGCTTTCGAGTTCTGCTCCTAATTCATTAGCCAATAACCAAAGCGTCGTAAATCGCTGCTGGCCATCAACCAAATCATAACAGTTATCAATTTTGGGATATTCCACGGTAATTATGCCACCAATGTAGTAGAGCTCTTTTTTTGATCGGGTTGCCGTTAAGATATCATTAAACAACGTCTTTACTTGTTCATCTTCCCAAACAAATAAACGCTGATATCGAGGAATGTTGAACCTTTTATCATTATCGATAATCGACTTCAGAGTGCATAATTTAGATTCTACTTTATCCATAGTAGTCTATTTCTTAATGTTACATCATCTTTATTAAAAAAAGCCAAAACCCTGTTTTTATAATTACTACGCACGCCTCCATCATTGTCGAGTTTTTCATTTTCGTAAATGGATTTTACTTTCGGTTGATCTGAGATAAAATTAAAGATTTCCTCGGGTAAATAAGCATGGGCAATTACATCCAATAAATTGTTTGAGTACTCTTTTTTTAAACTGTTCCTTACAGCTTGCCTTCTAACATAGTATTTTTCAATTCTTATGCTTCCAATAAAATAATCGAAATATTTAATGGCAATGTCAATTTCATTCTCCCCAAAAACATCATAAAACATAACCAAACACAATTGCATATAATGCCTCAGGAAAATTGACATATTAATTGGATAAATGGAATTGTAGTACTTTCTAACTGCAACTATTGAGTCAGTTACATTTCCATTGTAAGAAAAAATATGTTGATGTATTGAATGGTACTTTTGAGTAAACTGAAAAAAGTTAAGCCCCTTGTAAAGTGGTTGTCTGATCGTAAAGGGTAGCTTGGTATTTTCCTGTGACACGTTTGTTGTAGGTTGATACTCTATTTTATCTTGTCCATTTAATATAACTCCATCATATTTTTGGTTGTTTCTGCCCGAAAATAGATCGTAATAAGTATCGCCCCTAGGTTTATAGGTTTGTTTTTGGAATGCTTTTAATATTTGTTCTTTTTGCTCCGGTATTAGCTCTGACTGCCCTCTCCATTGTCTTGACCTGTATAGAATTTTGTAGAATAAATGCAGTAAGCCCGCTTCGGTATTTTTCTCTTTTTGCGAGTCGAATGTAACCTGTTCCCATTCTTGAGCTAAGGTAGCCTGCAGATTTTCAGATTTTACAGATCGAAGATGATATGCTTTTAGATAATCGTCGGCACCTAATGAAACTCCCCTGTTATTCTGAGAGTCGAAAAATGCAAAAGCATTGTCTTCATTCTTACTAATTATAACTGTTAACCTAATGTTCTTCAGAAATTTTAGATCATTCAGATCGTCCAGTAAAGACATTTTTGCCTCAAGAAATTGTTTTACTTTTTGAATATTATAAAATGATATATGGCTATTATAGGTTAGATTCTGACCATCGGTAAGCTCACCGTTTAAACAGTATTGAATAAGTAATAGTGTAGTTAGCCGTTGTTGCCCATCAATAATTTCAAGGGTTTTCTTTTTTTTGTTGTCATAGAAAAGAATACTTCCCATATAATATTCTAATCCAAGTTTTGGGTCTTTAATGAAAAACTCTTCGAAATCAGTGAGGAGTTCCTCTACTTTTTCATCATCCCATCGAAAAGGACGCTGGTATTCAGGTACAACGATGTTTGTATACCTTTTAAAAAGTTTATCATATGCGCAAGTGCTAACTTTTACCATATATTAATTTCAATTTAATATTAAATTCTTAGTTCCTATGGCTGTATAAAAGTATCAACCCTTTCTGTCAAATTCTTCTAATGCTTTTTCAATTATCATTTTATCAAAATCCTCAATACTCAAATCTGGCTTCGGTTCATCTGGAAAATAGCTGTTTAAATAAATACTTTCATGAATTTTAATAAAGCGATCAATATTTGATAATCTATTCTCGTTAGCGTATTCCCAGGCTTTCATATTCCCAGTTACTCTTTCCTCACTAAATTCCAGCATATCATCATCATCCGTCATTCCATATCTTCTTTTGATGTCTGTTATTGCCGTACCATATCTTTCTGCATATTCCTCTGCATATTCAATGCTTTTTCCTTCACCAATAGCTTTCTCATATGCATAAGCATATTCTTCACAATAAATTTCGTTGAACTCTGCACTTGCCAGTAACCATGCAAATTTATGAGCGTAGACTTTAGATTTACCTAAATCTAATTGCTTCTGGTAATATTTTAGATAATCAGATGTCTTTTTTTCTAGATTATAAATACCATCGCCTTCTTCAAAATTATAGAGGAAATTCTCAATATAATATTCATCAGCGTTTATTGACTTACAATAAGTAAGGAGTTCTTGTTTTGCTTGCTGAGCACTCTTACTTTTTATTTTAACATAAGCATCGTAGAATGCTCTTCCCATGTCTTCATCACTATCAGCAATTAAATGAGCCCACTCTTTTCTATGTCCATTTTCAATAAGTTGAACATACTTTTTGAAATACCTAAGTGTATTTCCAAAAGTCATTCCTTGAATGGAATCGTCCTCAAATTCTTCATCATCACAGTCTTTATGATCTTGGTAAAGTTCCTCATAGGCATTTTTGTAGTAGTCCTGAAAGGCAGGGAATAATTCCATTTTAAAGTTCTCATATTTATAAAGCGTGATGAGTTCATCATCTGTATGTGCTCTTTTTTTTATTGATTTCATTTTTATTCTTTTAGTTTTCTATTTCTTTGGATTCATCCCCCAAACTCAATTCCTCTTCCTGCTCTTCATTACTTTCTTCATCCACTATTTCTGGAATTTCATAATCTCTCACATCAATTTTCCCTGTTACCGCCTCCGCTATCAATGCTGTTTTGTATTCTTGTATTAAAGCTATCTCTTTTTCTACTTTAGATATTGTCTTAAAGATATCAGATTCAATTTTTGATATATAAGGATTAATGGAATCTAATTCATATAATGGTGGAATCAAGATTTTTATCTTTCTAATTTGCTTAATGCCAAGTGCTGGTCTTGTTGATCCTGTAACTATTGAATTTATTTGGTGTAGTACATAATTACTTTCCAGAAAATATTTTGTGAATACTTTTATTTTTTTCTCTGGTATCTTAATTACAACCATTGTTGCTGATAAACCAAATCTTGATTTAGGCTTTTTAAAAAACCTAGGTAGACCCAATGTTCCAACTTTGCAGAATACAATATCATCATTTTCTATTTCATAGCTTTGCTCTTGCTTTGTTATTGCTTCTTCAACTACTAGACGAGCTGTTGAAATGGTAACTTTGCCATGTAAATCAATGTCTCTAATGCCAATGTATGGTAATCCGTCAGGGTCTTCTTTTGGAGCTCTATGGTCTGGTTGGGGATCTATCACTTTTGCAACTACTCCTAATTTTGAAAAAGACCAATGCTCAGGAATATCACCCAACCATTCAATACCCGAAGGTTTCATTTTAGCATTGGAGTTTAAACCTTTGGTCACTGCCTGGTTGATAATGGCTGCTTTTTGCTCGTTGAGTAGTTTTATTAATTGCTTTTTCTTGTGGATAAAGCGGTCGACTTTGGCTAGTTTGTAATCGAGGAAGGCGGCGATTTTGGTTTGTTCTTCGGGTTCAGGCACAATAACAGTTTCTCTACCAAACTCTTTATAACTTAGAGATTGTCTCACACCTCCGCCAAGATTATAGAAGTACTTGATTGTGTCTAAAAAATGTAACTGATAATAATAAAATTTTGAAATTGTATTTTCTTTCGGAGCAATAGCTACATATGCGTTTGTAATAATTCCTCTTTCTGGACAATAGCCAACCCTAAGACTTTTTTTGTCATTTTGTAAGTCAGTAAATCGCAAAACAATAAATCCGTCTTCAATGATTTGATAGCCTTCAAAGGAAGCAGGTACTAAACCTGTCGCATTATCAATGTCTTTACGTTTCAGCTTACCATAACTTAAAGAAAGAAGATTTCTCTCAATCAAATCCGTATTCTTTACTTTATTTTCAGTGAAGACCATTCTCAAGTCTGTTTCCTGCCAATGGCTCGGTATTTCATCTTGCCATAAAGTTTTTGATGGTTTGTAGTTTATGTATTTCTTCTTTGCCATTAGTCTACAATCTCTTTTAATAAACCATCTGTCTCTTTTTCGAGTTGCATAATATCAAACTCGATATCAGACAGGCTTCTCAGCGGTTCGTGTTTGTAGAAATATTTGGTGAACGAAATTTCATATCCCACTTTCATTTTTGTTTTATCGTACCAGGCATTAGGGGCAAAAGGTAAAACTTCACGTTCAAAATATTCATCAATGTTTTCCTTCATGGGTACACTTTCCGAATCTTTCAAATTCTTGTCTGACTTTGGTTTTCTCTTAGCATCAGTAATTATATTGCCACTTTCATCTTTTTCTGGTTGATGAACAATTACCTGGTATGAGCCAAAATCCTCATTGTCAAAAATCAGACTGTATTCACTTTCTTTGAATTCAAAGTAGAGTTCCTGAATTTTAATAATATGTTCACCAGATAATTCCACTCTCTTATCGCCAAGAGGTTTTCTCATACTTTTATAGAAATCTAAAGATGAAGCATTAATCAGTTGAACTTTCCCTTTTCGTTTTTCCTCCTTGACATTACTAATTATCCAAATGTAAGTTGAGATACCGGTATTGTAGAACATATCATTTGGCAATTGAATGATACATTCCAGTAAGTCATTTTCCAAAATGTATTGTCGGATGCCACTTTCACCACTTCCTGCATCTCCTGTAAACAGGGCAGAACCATTTTGCACAGTGGCGATTCGGCTGCCTCCATCTTTAGGGTCTTTCATTTTAGAAAGCATATGGAGCATAAACATCAATTGTCCATCGTTGCTCCGGGAAGTCAGACAGGTTTCCTCTAACTCACCTTTGAAGTTTTTTACGGGAAGATTAAACCGTTTGTCAACAATAGATACCTTTTTCCCAGAACCAACATTTAAAACTTTAATATCCTCTTTCCAGCTTGTACCATAAGGAGGATTGGTCAACATAAAGTTGAACCGTAAATTCGGATCAAAACCATATTCGCTCAGCGTGGAACCAAACTTGATCTTGTCGGGGTCTTCGCCTTTCAGCAACATATCCGATTTGCAGATGGCATACATCTCGCCGGTATTTTCCTGTCCGTACAAGTGGAAAGTGCCATTGGATTTGATTTCTCCATCAGAGTCAGAGGCAAACAGTTTGGATTGGGTAAGCATGGCGCCAGATCCAGCGCAGGGGTCGTACACCAGGTAAGTACCCTGTTGTATTTTGACTTTCACTGGCAGATAAACCAAATGGGTCATCAGCTCAATGATTTCGCGTGGTGTAAAGTGCCGGCCTGCAGCAGCATTGGTTTTTTCGTTAAACCTTCGAATAAGGTCTTCAAACATATAACCCATCGCCATAGGGGAGATCTTGTCGGGACTCAATTCTACCTTCGGGCTGCAAAACTTTTCAATCAGCGAAAAAGTGATGCCGGTATTTTCAAATGTTTCAAGCTGGTTTCGGAATTTGAATTTGCTGATGATGTCTTGTACATTTTCAGAAAAACCATTGATATAATCGAGTAAGTTGGTGTCGATGTTTTTCGGATCGGCCAGCAACATTTTCATGGTGTAGGGTGAAGTGTTGTAGAATGCCAGTCCAGATCCATGTTCCTTGCTTGTCAGCAAACCGGTAAGGTTATCTATTTTGTCCTTAAACTCATTGTATGTCTTCTGGACTTTGTCTTTTGTAGGTTCCAATGCAAGATCGAGACGTCTTAAAATTGTCATAGGTAAGATCACATCCTGGTATTGGTTTTCGAGGTATTTATTGATGAGCACATCATCAGCCACCGTCCAGATGAAGTTGATGATGGGTTGAAGGCTTTGGGTGTTGAGGTTCATGAGTTGTTATTAGATTCGATTAATAGATTCAGGTTGAAAATAGGTGATATTTAAATTGGATTTACTTAATCAATATTTAAAGGAACTATATGGTATAAATCAGTGATCTTTTCAATGGACATTTCTTTTTCATCTCTATTCATAAATTCTCTGAATACATCAATTGTTCGAAAAAAATAAACTGAATAATTAGTATTTATTTCCTCCTCATTTCGTAGCCCATAAAAATCAATCCAAATTGTATAATCAGATTGAAGTGCATGCTTTCTAAAACGTTGAAAAGTATTTGTTCCTGTCGCCTTAACCTCAATTCGAATATTATCTTCTTCATCCTCTAGATCATATTCAATGTCATAGTCTTTTCTACCTACTCCAAAAATAAAACACTCTGG
>JAUXCI010000035.1 GCA_030618945.1 Flavobacteriaceae bacterium | reverse complement strand
GGTACAAATGGTTTGGCAAAAAAAACAACTGTACAATGATGCTTCCCAAACATAAAAATAGGTTTATCCAATAATTGGATAAACCTATTTTTAAAATAATTCTCCCTTTTTTTTAATTCTTTATCTTCTTCGAAAGCATATGGCGATGCTTTCGAATCAGATAAAATCAAATTAATCAATAACTATATTCTTGAAATTAATCTTTCTTCTGTATACAAAGGGATTTTAACCCTCGTTTCGGCCCAGGCCAATATCATTTGAGTCCCGTAATTCTTTGAAGAAAACCCGATTGAAAAATTTTCCAATCTTTGACCCTTTACGGCTGGCACTTCAATTGTAGCAATATTATATTTTGGATCATAAAAATGGGCTCCATAAGTGTCCGTTTTACCATTTAAGATAATGATCCAGTAATTCTTGTTTGGAATGGCATATAAGGAATACTTTCCTGCCTTAACGAATTTATTCCCAAACATTACGTCGCAATAGAACTTAACCTCGGTTGATTCATTAGATCCTGTATTCCATATTTTTCCAAAAGGAACTTGAGTTCCAAACACTTCCTTGTCTTTTGCATTTGGCCTGCCGTATACCACTTTAATCTGTGGAGTTTTGTCAAGACCTGGTCGATAATACACTATGTCATGTGGATTTTGATCTACTCCAGAAAATTGTTGAGCTATTAGGTCATTATTTAAAATGAATCCTAGTACTAGTAAAATAAATAGTTTGATTAAGTTTGAGCTTTTCATTTTTTCTGTTTTTAATGTGTTTACGATGGTCTTTAGAATGATCCATTAAATCCCCCCGGTTTAATGGATCATTGGATTCTCTATGACCCCTGTTTTACTTCGTTAATTGAATCCTTTTTCGAAGCACCTAAACGATCATCAGATGCAATTACCGTATAGTTCCCTTTTTTTTGATCTGCTTTATTTATCAGTTTCATTCTTTTTTTATTAGAATAACTGTGAACTGCTTCGTGGTTTGAAAGTTCCAGGCTCTGATATCTTTGAAAATCCTCTGATAAGCTGAGTTTTAAAACACTTGATTTTGAATTTTCAATGATGGTAATAGATTCATCTCCATTTGGAAAAGTAGTAACATGATTGCTTTCTCTTCCGCTAATATTACTTTGTGAGTATCCCATATAGCCTATAAACATCATTATAAAATTGAATATATATTTCATACTTAAAATTTAAATTAAGACTAGCTAAGGATGCTTAGTTGATCGATGAATCAATTTGACCATTTTGTCCATTTTCAATGGTAATATCAGAAGTGATCACGAAATCCTTAGTGTATACCTTTAATGTATAAGTACCATCATCCAACTTAGTTTTATCAATATTGCAAATATTCCCTTGGTTATTGGAACTATGTACCAATTCGTGATTGGATGACTCCAGAATTTCATATTTGTAGAAATCATCCGCTGAAGACAAACTGAGTTCGTCAGAAGTTGAACGATCAGTTACAGTAATGGCTTCCTCACCGTTTGGGAATGTAGTAACATATTTAATTACTTTTTCAGATTGTTTGTTTGTATCGGCTTGAGCGTAAGTTGATACACTCAATAAGGTAATGGCGATTAATAGAACTAAATTTTTCATGATATATATTTTTATTGTTACTTGTTTGGATTATTGGATGCTACCTTCTAATAAATATTGATTGTTATCAATTGTAATATCAGAGGTAATTACGAAATCGCTGGTATAAACTTTTAGCGTATAAGTTCCGTCATCCAATTTGCTTTTGTCAATATCACAGATTTTCCCTTTGTTACTTTGACCATGTACTAATTCGTGATTAGATGATTCTAGAATTTCGTATTTGTAGAAATTGTCTGCAGAAGTAAGTTTTAATTGAGTTGAAGACGATTTGTCAGTAATAGTTATGGCCTCTTCTCCATTAGGAAAAGTAGTTACATATTTTGTTATGGTCTCTTTTGGAGCAACTTTCTGATCCTGGGCATAAGTTGTAATTCCTGTTAAAGCAATAGCGATAATTAATACGATTTTTTTCATGATGTTTATGTTTATGAGTTTAATGAATGATATTATTATTAGTATGATTGGGAAGATAACTTTTGAATGATGTTGATTTAAGATCCTATTGAAGGTTCAAAAAACTGCGCTGAAGAATAATTAACAGCATATTCATTATAAGAATAAGCACCATCAATAAATTTACTTTCGATATCGATAGCTTCTGGAACGTCATGGACTAACTCATGAGTGTGAAAATCCATTTTTAAATTCTCTCTTATATTGTTGCCATTCAGCAACATATCTATATTATTACCTACAACTTCATCATCTAATACAATAATGTATTCTGTTTTCCGTTCTAGACTTTCCGATAAATTTGTTGTTGATTTATTAGTTTCTTGAGCGTAACCAATCAAGCTTACAATACTAAAGGCGAATAATAAAGTTATCTTTTTCATAATTGAAATATTTATGTTAATACTTAGTAATTCAAAAGTTTGAATCTAATTTCAAATAAGAAAAATTGTCGTAAAAGAAATTTAACAAGAATTGAGAAGAAAGTTTCTAAAGTTTAAAAAGAACCCAGTCATATTTAACATTGATCTTTTTATTATTGTGAAAAATTTAGAAAGTAATTTTATCTCATGCTTTATTTGTTAAATTTTATTGTTTGTTAAAGAAGTATGATTTCACTTGAAAACCATAGTTCAAATGTAGGCGATAAAACAAGTATCAAACAATAGATAAAAATGTGAATTTGTAATATCCCCAGAAACCGTTAGATCTTGTAAATTACTGAATATTCATACAAACTAAGATTTAACTTACTGTAATTTAGTTACTTAACTTGACGCCTCTACTCCTTTCCCATGTCATATTCTTCAAAAACTCTTGCAATATTATTTGCAAATTACTTATTTTACTTGCATCCTTTAAGGAAAACGGGGAATGCAAAAACACTAAAAATTGATCGTTTCTCACAAAATGGCATGAATAAAATATTGGTTTTTCAGATTTGAAAAAGAAGATTTTCATAAATTAGCATTGAATATTGTATTTTTTTGATCTGATAAAACAAAAAAAGACCTGAAACTAATCAGGCCTTTTATATATGATGAACGGAAACTAGCCTATTGGCTCAGTACTTCCTGAACCCTTTCAGCGGCTTCTTTGAATTCTACAACAGAAATAACGTCCAATCCACTATTATCAATCAATACTTTTGCTTCAACAGCATTTGTACCTTGTAACCTTACAATAATCGGAACCTTTATAGCGTCTCCCATGTTGGTATAAGCGTCTACAATACCTTGTGCTACTCTATCACATCTCACAATTCCTCCAAAAATATTAACCAATATGGCTTTTACTTTTGGATCTCTTAAAATGATTCTAAAACCGGTCTCAACTCTTTCAGCATCAGCCGTACCTCCTACATCAAGAAAATTAGCCGGCTCACCACCTGACTGTTTGATCAGATCCATTGTGCTCATCGCAAGTCCAGCACCATTAACCATGCATCCAACATTTCCATCGAGATCAACATAATTTAAACCGACTGCATTGGCTTCAACCTCAATCGGGTTTTCTTCCCTTAAATCTCTAAGGTCAAGATAATCCTTGTGTCTGAACAAAGCATTGTCATCCAAAGTTACTTTAGCGTCAACCGCAAGAACCATATCATCCGAAGTTTTTAACACAGGATTGATCTCAAAAAGAGATGAATCAGACTTGACATAAGCTGTGTATAGAGAGGATACAAACCTTACCATTTCTTTAAACGCCTTTCCGGATAAACCTAGGTTAAAGGCAATCTTTCTTGCCTGAAAACCTAAAAGGCCAACAGCAGGATCAATTTCTTCAGTAAAGATCAGGTGTGGAGTTTCTTCAGCAACCGTTTCTATGTCCATTCCTCCTTCGGTTGAATACATAATCATGTTTTTACCCGTAGATCGATTTAACAAAACCGACATATAATATTCTTCGGGCTCACTAGCACCAGGATAATACACATCCTCAGTGATCAACACCTGGTTAACTTTTTTACCTTCAGCCGACGTTTGAGGAGTTTTTAACATCATTCCAATAATGTTTTTTGAAATCGATTCAACCTCTTCAAGACTTTTAGCCAGCTTAACCCCTCCGCCTTTACCGCGTCCTCCTGCATGAATTTGAGCCTTGATGACCCACCATCCTGTGCCTGTTTCAACAGATAATTGCTTGGCAGCTTCAACCGCTTTATTGTGATTATCGGCAACTATGCCTCGCTGAATCCTTACGCCGAAACTATTTAAAATTTCTTTTCCCTGATATTCGTGTAAATTCATTTTTAGTCGTTTAAATATATTTGTATACAAAAGTAATTATTTAATTGAGAAACAATGATGAGCGCGTTATTTTTTTTCATCATATGCCATGTTCCAAAACATGATTAATTGCATCAGAGACAATAAATAGTTTAACACTTTATTAAGACATAATTAAACACCGGAAGTATAAATTCGTAGTCGCTAAATACTACAAATTTTTACCCTTTTTCATGAGAAAAATTGTTCTCTTTTTCAGTCTTATTTCATTTCTTTCAGGATATTCCCAATCGACGCAAAAGCAACTTAAAGCCTTGAGGGTTACTGAGGCCCCTGTCATAGACGGAATACTAGACGAATCTGTTTGGGAAAATGCTGAAATAGCCAAAAATTTTGTTATGTTTAGTCCTGGTGATGGAGATTCGGAGCCTGAAGAACAGAAAACGGAAGTGAAAATTGTTTATACGGATCAGGCGATTTACATAGGTGCTACTTTGTTTGATGCCAATCCTGACAAGATCATGAGGCAACTCAGCGAAAGAGATAATTTCGGAACTGCTGACTTTTTCGCAATTGGTATTAACCCGAATAATGATGGTCAAAATCAATATGAATTTTTTGTATCAGCCGGAGGGACTCAATTAGACGCTCAGGCATCTCCCTCAAATGGGCAAGATTTTAGCTGGAGTGAAGTTTGGTTCAGCGAAGTTAGTTTTGACGACAAAGGGTGGGTTGTAGAAATTAAAATACCTTATTCAGCCTTGAGGTTTGCCAAAGAAAAGGAACAAACTTGGGGGGTAAATTTTCACAGAAGGATTGAAAATAGCAGCGAACAATATTCCTGGGTTTATATTGACAAATCTATTGGTAATTACACACAATACTATGGCCTGTTGACAGGCCTTATTGACGTAAACCCACCTGTCCGTTTGGGTTTGTCACCGTTCACTTCATTTATTATTGATAGTTACGATGGGAACACAGTGACTGACCTTAATTTCGGTATGGATATAAAATACGGTATCACAGATAATTTTACTTTGTACGCTACTCTTATTCCGGATTTTTCTCAAGTAGGCTTTGATAATGTGGTTCTAAACCTTGGTCCATTTGAACAAGTATTCGCGGAACAAAGACAATTCTTTATTGAAGGTGCAGATTTGCTAGAAAAAGGTAACCTGTTTTTTTCCAGGCGAATCGGAGGAACCCCTGTTGGTCGTGATGAAGTTTATGACAATTTTGACGATGAAGAGATAATTGACAATCCTGATGAGGTTAAGGTATTAAATGTTATCAAGGTAACTGGAAGATCTAAAAAAGGACTTGGACTGGCTGTTTTGAACGCCGTAACAGATGAAACATACGCCACTGTTCAAGATACAATCACCGGAGAAAAAACAAAAATTAAGACTGAACCACTGGCCAACTATAATGTTTTGGTAATTGATCAAGAGTTTAATAAGAATTCTTCGATAGGAATCGTCAATACAAATGTAATGAGAGAAGGTGATTTTAGAGATGCTAATGTTACCTCCTTGGTTATGAGTCTAGCCAATAAATCAAATTCTTATCGTTTTAGTGCCGATGGCAGCACAAGTACCGTTCATGAAAACGACATAAATACCACAGGCTTTGCCTCAGGACTCGAGTTTGAAAAAACAAAAGGTAAAATTAGATACAGCTTAAGGCATCGGTTTGCAGATGAGAACTATGACAAAAATGATTTAGGGTTTCAAAGAACAAATAATTATAATGATTTCATGGGTAACGTTTCATATAGAATCTTTGAACCTACAGAACATTTTAATAATTTACGAATCAGTTTTTTTGGAGGTCATTTTAGACGAAATGATCCCAACGTAACTACTGGTAATTATTTTGAGTTAGATTTTTTTGTCACCAACTTAGAGCAAATGTCATATGGCCTGGAAATAGGGACGAATATTGGAGATCGTTTAGATTTTTTTGAGCCTAGAACAGAAGGGCGTTATTGGGTTAGAAATCCTCAATTTTCGACCCAAGGCTTTTTCTCCTCCGATTTCAGAAAACGTTTGGCTTTTAAATTGAGTCTCGAATACAGAAAAAGATATGACACCGATGAGTACTCACCTGAAATTGGCTTATTCCCAAGATTCAGAGTGAACGATAAATTGGAGTTTGGCTATGGTATTATTCTGGATAAAAGCTACAATGAACCCGGGTATGTAACAACACTTGATGACGATACCATTATATTTGGTGTAAGAGATAATGATCAGATTGAAAACAACGTATCGAGCAAATACAATTTCAATGATAAATCTTCTATCTCTCTTGTTTTCAGACACTATTGGTCAACGGTTGCCTATGAGGATCAATATTATGAACTCACCGATGATGGTTACCTAATTGATCATCCGTATACTGACAACAACGATTTGAATTTTAATAGCTGGAACCTGGACCTTAGATATGTTTGGCAATTTGCCAGAGGATCTGAATTAGTGGCGCTATATAGAAATTCAATACAGAGCGACAACGATCAAGCCTATCTGTCTTTCGGAGAAAATTTATCTAATCTTTTGGACCAACCTACTGGTAATCTGATTTCTATCAAATTACTTTACTACCTGGATTATAACAATGCTAAAAGTTGGTTTAAAAAAGGTTAGCCATGTATTCTATTGGTCAAATATTGACTTAGATTAGCATAGGCACTTATTGATAAATCATATAAATATTGTATTTTCACCAGCATAATTTTTCATCATGATCAAAGCTGAAAACATTCATAAATACTATGGTGAACTTGAGGTTCTCAAAGGCGTAGACTTACATATTAAAAAAAGTGAGATTGTTGCCATTGTTGGACCTAGCGGCGCTGGTAAAACGACCCTACTCCAGATTCTGGGCACTTTGGATAAACCAACTTCTTGTGATACTTTACTTATTAATAAAACTGATATTAAACAACTGAATGACCGATCCCTGTCTAAGTTTAGAAATACGCATATCGGGTTTATATTTCAGTTCCATCAGTTATTGCCTGAATTTACGGCGCTTGAAAATGTATGCATTCCTGGTTTTATCGCCAATCGCTCAAAAAACAAGGTTGAAGAAGAAGCAAAGGAATTGCTTGACTTTTTAGATTTATCAAATCGCATTCATCACAAACCCAACGAGCTTTCTGGAGGTGAGCAACAAAGAGTAGCTGTTGCCCGGGCTTTGATCAACAAACCAGACATCATTTTTGCGGATGAACCCAGCGGCAATCTCGATACTGCTTCATCAAGAAACTTACATGAGTTATTTTTTACTTTAAGAGAAAAGTTTGGTCAAACTTTTGTGATTGTAACGCATAATTTGGAATTGGCTAATATGGCAGACAGAAAACTTGAAATGAAGGATGGTAAAATTATCTAATTCACAACAAAGCATTCAATTATAATGAGTATTGGTATTATCAGCGCTATGAAGGAAGAGATTCAGGCCCTTCACCATCAGCTTGAGCTTAGGTCAACAATTGAAAAAGGACAGCGTACCTACTATCACGGCAAACTGTTTAATCAGGAGGTGGTATTGGTTTTTTCCCGATGGGGTAAGGTGGCTTCAGCAACAACTGCAACACAACTTATCAATGATTTTGAAATTGATGAGATCATATTTACCGGAGTCGCAGGAGGAATAAATAACAAGGTTAAGATCGGAGACATCGTAATTGGTAAGGAACTATATCAACACGACATGGATGCCAGCCCCTTAATTCCTAAATATGAAATTCCTTTGTTGGGTAAAAGAGCTTTCCAAACTGATATGATTAGGACTAAAAATTTACAACTCGCTGCTAAAAATTTTATTACTCAAATTGATCTATACCTTACAAAGGAGGTTTTAAATGAGTTTCAAATAGATCAGCCACAAATTCATTTGGGAGAAATTGCCTCTGGCGACCAGTTTATTTCAGATAAAGTGGATAGAGAGCAAATAAAAAAGGGGTTACCCGAAGTGCTTTGTGTAGAAATGGAAGGTGCAGCAGTAGCTCAGGTTTGCTTCGAATATAAGGTTCCCTTCACGATCATCAGAACAATTTCTGATAATTCAAATGATAATTCACACCTCGATTTTCCGAAATTTGCTAAAGAAATTGCCAGCGAGTACGCTTTGGGAATTCTTAAAAATTATTTTGAAAAATAAAAGGATCAAAACTAATTGATCCCATCAAAATTATTTAAAGTAATTCGGTTACTTTTCTATCTCTTTTTATAAAGTGAAACTTATCATCTTTATAAATCTGTTGTCTGTATCCAAATAAATGAAAAATTTCTTTGGTCATAAATCTCGCTATTTTCGGATTGACAATCAAGGTGAAATTGTTACCACGTTCCTGTCGCACACCTGGGATTAACCTTAAAAATTGATTTATTTTTAATTTTCTGGCTACAATGGAGGCCTTAAGCCAGAATTTAGAAATTTTATGCAAAATAAAAAAACCATCTTCCCCCAAGTCCTGATATAAGGGCATAAAAATTCTGCCCGTCTCTTTGGCTCTAATTTCCTCACCATTACTAATAGCCAATAGCTGACCTTTTTCAATAGGCTCAAAATTTTTAAAGCCCAGTTTCATTTCAAATTTCTCTCCATTTTCTATTAGATATCGATAATTAATGGCAAAAAATTGATACTTACAACAGAGATCCGCCAGTATTAATTTATACTTATCAAAGTCTTTTACCTGAGATTTTTGTACACATTTAGAGCGTACCAATGTCTTCCAAATAAAAGCCTCACAATTTGCTATAGAAGTGGGGTCTTGATGTGAACCTCCTTCAAAACCCATCGCTATATGTCCATACTCATTGATAAAAGTCAAAAGAGGGCCATCGAGATATTCTTCAATGCCAAGGACCACAGGAATTGGAAAATTTGATGAAAATTTTCTATTGTTCAAAGAATCACTTATTGTTATAAATGGAACCGATGAAGCAGAAGTCGTGTGAAGGTCCAGAAAATAAAACGGTCCATTTTCCTTTTCCAGAATTTCCTTTATGAGTTCGTAAATATTCAATTGTTCTTTAACTTCCTGTTTGGGTTCCTCCTTAAAATTAATAAGATCCTCCATATTCTTATTTCTCCAGATCCGATTCAAGTCAATCTGTTCAAAACGAATCCCTTTATTCAATGCATTGATATTTCCCAATATAAAAAACAAGTTACCATCAAAAACGACTTTGTCTCTCTTAATTTTTTTCAAAACATTTTTAACTGCGTGAACACCTGCTTTTTCATTGCCGTGAATTCCGGCAATAACGATCACTGTAGGACTTGATTTTCTGCCATGGAACTCGCCCAATAGCCTATTTTCATATGTAAACAACTGAGTGGCGTTTAAGGATGATCTGTTCATAGCAACTTAAGATTGGAGTAAATTATTCAAATCATTTTTGGTCAGAATACCAACAAGTTCTCCCATTTCCAAAATGGGTAAACATCCAATTTTATTCTCAATCATGATGCTATTAGCCTTTTCTATACTGGTTTCAGAGTCAACCGTAATAATTTTCTTAATCATTATGTCTTTCGCAACAATGAGTTTTTGATCCTTACCCAAAATATCCATGAGATTCGTATCTGTGATAATACCCGTAACCTTATTCAAATCATCTACAACTGGGATATGGTGAATATTTTTCCATTCCATGATTTTAGCAACCAGCTCTACGAGATCGTTTTCTTTGACCACAAATACTTCTGTCGTCATAAATTTATCCAGCTTTGTGATATTTACGTTCAAATTCAACACATTATCCTCTTTGGCAATTTTCCATTCATGTACAGGCTTCCCTGCTTTCTGATTATTATACATATGAGCCGTCATAGTTGCATTTGCAATATTTCTGGGCATACTTGTTTTAAGATGTCTATTGCTATCCTTTATCCATTCTGCGCCAGTGCGCCTGCTTTCTGTTCTTTTTTTGATAATGTTTAAATAAAACTCAACATCCTCTAAAGCCACACCTGATTTTATCAAACCATCACGGGCTATGGGAAGTAATTCACTTAGTATCAATTTTTTTGCCGAAAGTCCTTTTCCAAACCAATTAAAGAAAGTATTAATTCCTGTTCTTGCTGCATTCACAAAGTTTTCTTTAACTTCTTTAAACGACATTTTTAGATGAAAGTCCTTATATTTTTCAGGCATTCCTTGCATTAAACCTACCCAAAACATGGTATTCGCTACTTCATCTTTAATGGTTGGTCCGGCTGGAATATAACGATTTTCAATTCTCATATGGGGAATACCATTATTCTGACCATAGCATAATCGATTCCATCTATAAATAGTACCATTGTGTATATTAAGGGCCTGAAGCTTAGGTACTTTCCCTTCCTTTAATATCATTATGGCATCTTCATCTATTTCAGTCGTAAGCAATGGAGTATAACGCACTATATCATCCTGATAAAGTTCTATAAACGATTCTTTTAACCAGTCAGTACCAAAGGAAACCCTAGGTTTTTGTTCCCTTAAAAGATAGGACCTATTTCGAAGATCAACACTCTGCTGAAACAGCGCTATCCTTGTTTCACTCCACAATTCTCTACCCAAAAGCAAAGGTGAATTAGCTGAAATCGACAATACCGGTCCGGCAATTACCTGTGCCCAATTATATTTTTCAACTATTTGGTTTATGGGAATTTGAAGATGCATTTGAAAACTTGTATTACAGCCTTCAAACAAAATGGATTTATGATTAATTATCAACTCATCCACTCCTTTGATTTTAAGCATAAAATCATCGCCCCTAATATCCCTCAATACTTTATTCAAAACCCTATATCGTGTATGAGGGGTGATATTCTCAAAAATAAGATCACTTTTCTCTAATGTAGGAAGAATTCCGGTGAGAATAATTTTATTCTCCTCAATGCTGTGTGCAACCTTATCAGCCTCTGAAATGAATTTGGTCAACTCCTTATCAATCTTTGAAAAGCAATGACCACCCAATTCATATGGATCAAGATTAATCTCTAAATTAAATAAGGCTAATTCAGTAGTAAAATGCTTGTCATTTATCTTTTCCAGAATTTTTAAGGCTTGGTTTGAAGGCAAGAAGTTTTTATCTACCAAACACAATTCCTGTTCTGCGCCAATTCTTTGAATGTCTTTCTCAAATACATCCTCCTTGATCATCATGTCAAGGGCCTTTATATCATTCAACAAATGATATAAAAACTCTTTTCGCTCTCTTAAACTTACTATAGCCTTTACAGAATGCGAGCCCATATACCAAAAGATTTTACAAAGTAAAAATACTGTAAAACTCCAGAGGATTAGATGACTATTATCATAAAAGAATTTTACGCTCCGGCAAAAAGTGGTTTTTCCTGCATAAGTTTATTTACCTTTTTACCTACCTGCTCCAACACCTCTTCATTTTCAAAGTTCATAAGTACTTCGTCTATCAGGTCAACAATTAAACTCATGTCCGATTCCTTTAGTCCTCTAGTAGTAATCGCAGCCGAACCTACTCTTATTCCTGAGGTGACAAACGACGATTTATCATCAAAAGGAACCATATTCTTGTTTACAGTAATTTCGGCTTTTACCAATGCATTTTCAGCTTCTTTCCCTGTAATATTTTTATTTCTTAAGTCAATCAACATCATATGGTTATCTGTACCGCCAGAAATAATATTGTAGTTTTTGATGACAAAGGCCGCAGCCATGGCTGCTGCATTCCTTTTAACCTGAATCTGGTATGTGAGAAAATCATCTTCCAAAGCCTCTCCGAAGGCAATAGCCTTAGCGGCAATTATATGTTCTAAAGGACCTCCTTGATTACCTGGAAAAACAGCAGAATTCAGGAGGGTGCTCATCTTTTTTACAGTCCCTTTTGGGGTTTTTTCTCCAAAAGGGTTCTCAAAATCTTTACCCAACATTATAATACCACCTCTTGGACCTCTTAAAGTTTTATGAGTAGTTGTAGTTACAATATGGCAATGAGGGATAGGGTCATTTAAAATACCTTTAGCAATTAATCCTGCAGGATGAGAAATATCTGCCAAAAGAATGGCGCCAACACTATCAGCAATCTCTCTAAATCTTTTAAAATCTATATCTCTGGAATAAGCGGAAGCACCAGCTATAATCAATTGTGGTTTGACTTCAAGTGCCTTTTCCTGAATTTTATCATAATTCAAAACACCTGTTTCTTTTTCAACACCATAAAATGCCGTTTTATATAATTTTCCTGAAAAGTTGACAGGAGAACCGTGGGTCAAATGACCACCATGCGACAGATCAAAACCTAAAATTGTATCGCCAGGTTTTAAAACAGCCTGATACGCAGCAGCATTCGCCTGTGAACCAGAATGGGGCTGAACATTAACATATTCTGCATTAAACAAAGCTTTGGCCCTGTCAATTGCTATTTGCTCCACCTGATCTACAACCTCACATCCTCCGTAATACCGTTTTCCGGGATATCCTTCGGCATATTTATTAGTAAGTACAGATCCTGCTGCTTCCATCACCTGTTCACTAACATAATTTTCTGAAGCAATTAACTCCAAACCATTGGTCTGTCTTTCTTTTTCCTCTGTGATTAGGTCAAAAATTATCTGATCTCGATGCATGAATTTTAGTTTTATTATTTAATGTTAAAATCATAACAAAAGTAATAAATTCAATCGTCAAATAGGTAGAAACTTATATATTTGGAATAGAATAATTGTATTCTTAAATAGAAAGTGCTTTTTTATTAAATTCTCAAAAATTATGAAAATAACTGCCAACGATCCGAAAAGAAAATCATGGTTAAACGTCGATAAGAATTCAGATTTTCCAATTCAGAATATTCCATTTGGTGTTTTCCTAACCGTGGATGACATCACTACCATTGGCAGCAGAATTGGTAATTATGTCATAGATCTTTCGGCCTTAAATCAACTTGGATATTTTGAGGGCATTCCTTTGACCGATGATATATTTATGCAAGACAATTTAAATGATTTCATTGCTGATGGCAGAATGACCTGGCGATTGGTAAGAAATCGAATTGCTGATGTATTTGATAAGAAGAATCCAAAACTTAGGGATAACAAAAGTCATTGTGAGAATGTTATTTATGACATTGCTAATGTTGAAATGCTCTTACCTGTTCAGATTGGTGATTACACTGATTTTTATTCCAGTAAAGATCATGCAACAAATGTTGGAAGCATGTTCAGAGATCCGGAAAATGCCTTGTTTCCAAACTGGCTTCATTTACCGGTAGGTTATCATGGGAGAGCCTCGTCAATTGTTGTCTCTGGAACAAAAATTAGAAGACCAGTAGGGCAAACCATGCCTCAGGGTAGTACATCACCCACCTTCGGCCCTTGCAAATTATTGGATTTTGAAGTTGAAATGGCTTTTGTTACAACAGATGCCAATAAATTAGGTAAATCAATTCCTATTGCAGAGGCCAGAGAAAATATCTTTGGGATGGTCTTATTTAATGATTGGAGTGCCAGAGATATTCAAAAATGGGAATATGTACCACTAGGACCATTTCTAGCCAAAAGTTTTGCATCGACAATTTCACCTTGGATTGTTACTTTGGATGCATTGGAACCCTTTAAGGTTGCAGGACCGGTACAGGATCTTAAACCTTTAGCATATTTAGAGGAAGAAGGTGAAACAAGTTATGATATTCATTTACAAACCTCAATCAGGCCTAAAAAGCAAGATGAAACCATAGTGAGCAATACTAATTTCAAGAATCTCTATTGGAGTATTTCCCAGCAATTGGCGCATCAAACTATTAATGGTTGTAATGTTAGAGCTGGGGATCTATATGGCAGTGGAACCATTTCAGGAAAAGAAAAAGACAGTTTTGGCTCTATGCTGGAACTAACATGGGGAGGTAAAAATCCTATAAAAATGTCGGACGGAACTGAGCGAAAGTTTATCAACGATGGTGATTCTGTTATAATGAGAGGCTATTGTCAAAATGAAGGGGTAAGACTAGGGTTTGGAGAATGCATAG
>JAUXCI010000249.1 GCA_030618945.1 Flavobacteriaceae bacterium | reverse complement strand
GAATCAAACTTAATGCCACATTGATCATGGTATCAAATTGTTCATCAGTAAGATCCTTACATAGACCTTTGGGAATGTCCACTCCATGTTTCACTACCATCTGCTTAAATTCTTTTACACCTTCAGGATAGAATTCTGACAATTGATCAAATACAATACAATTACCAATTCCGTGTTTCGTTCCCAATAAATAAGACAAGCCATAACTCATCGCATGTGCAACACCTACCTGAGAGTAAGCTATACTCATACCTCCATGCCAGGATGCCATCATAAGCTTATCCTGTGAGTCTTCATCAATCGAATCTTTTTCCAAATATACTTCTCTACAAAGATCAAGAGATTTTTCCCCATAACTTTGGCTAAAAGCGTTTAAATATGTCCCCGTCAATGACTCGATACAATGAATATAACAATCCATTCCAGTATAAAACCATTGATTCTTTGGAATTCCTTCCAAAAGTGACGGATCCAGAACTACCTGATCAAAAGGCGTAAAATCAGAATTCATGCCGAGTTTTCTTTCAGGTCCGGTTAAAACCGTTGTTCTTGACACTTCTGCTCCAGTACCTGAAATAGTCGGAATTCCGACGTGATACACACCTTCATTTTTAACCAAATCCCATCCTTGATAATCAGCAGATGAGCCTGGGTTAGTTAGCATTAAAGCCACCGCTTTGGCATAATCAAGCAAGGTTCCCCCTCCTATTCCAATAATACCAGATGGTGTAGTTTTAAATGCTGTATTGATATCATCTCGAAACGCGTCAACGTATATCGTTTTAGGCTCTTCTTCAGCACTTACAAAAATAATCTTATCATTATGCTTCAATGGTATTCTTGAAATCAATGAATCTTTTCCTTTGAAAACATCATCCACTAAAAAAATAAAAGGAGCATTTTCACTTTTCCTTTTAGGCTCTAAAATTTCACTTAATTGATTAAAACAACCTCTTCCAAATATTACTCTAGGAACCATTGGAAAGTTTCTAAAACTCATAATCTCACTATTTTATACTGTTTCTATTGACTTATTTATTGATAAATCTGGCAGCCTTTACAAGATCTTCCGGAGTATCAATTTCAATACCCATATAACTTGTTTCAACCATTTTTATCTTCTTTCCATATTCGAGATACCTTATGCATTCCACCTTTTCAGTAGCTTCCAAAGCCCGCATTGGCAAATGATAGAAATCAATAATGGCTTGTTTTCTAAAGGCGTAAACACCTATATGCTCAAAATAATTAACTCCAGTAGTTTTGTCTCTTGGATACGGAATGGGAGATCTTGAAAAATAAAGTGCAAAATTGTCTTTATCCACTATGACTTTCACATAATTAGGGTCATTAATATCCTTCCAATCAGTGATTTCCTGCATAAGAGACGCTAAGTCAATTTTATCTGCGTCTTTACCCTTAAATACATCTATCACCGCTTGTAAAGGTTCTTTTTTAACAAAGGGCTCATCTCCCTGAACATTGACTACAATATCAATATCAAGATTTTCTACCGCCTCGGCTATCCTGTCAGAGCCACACTCATGCTCTTTAATACTCATGATTGCCTTTCCTCCTTCTTTTTCAATAACCTCCTTGATAATTTGACTGTCAGTGACCACATAAACGTCATCAAACAAGCCCGTTTCCAGAGTGGCCATATAAGTTCTTACGATTACGGGTTTACCTGCCAAATCAGCCATTAGTTTACCCGGAAACCTAGTGGCACCATAACGTGCCGGTATCATTGCAATAACCTTCATATAAAAATTAAAGTATTGATTTAATAGCTTGGACCATTCTTGAAGCCCTATCCTTTACTTCCTCTTCAGTCCATGACAATTTGATCAGACAAGAAATATTTCTTGAAATCAGGTCATCAGATTGTGGAAAATTCTGATCATTTATATTTTGCAAGGCCTTGTTAATTTGATCAGAGAGTGGGTACAGGCTTTTAATTTCTTTTAAATGATCCCATTTTCTGATATAATGCCAGTTATTATTAAAATAATTCCAACAAGCGTCAATCCCAAATTCTTTAAAGGCTTCTACTACCTTATCTGATAGTTCAGCAGTGGGCATAAAAAAACTGAGAAATCCACAGCTATCTCCTTCCTCGTCAGGAATTCTTCTAAAACTTACTTCTGGAATTGTGCTCAAAGCCGTTTTTAATATGCTGTGATTTTTTCTCTGAATGTTGATAAATTCATCCATTTTTTTAATCTGCCCCAAGCCTACCGCAGCGTGTAATTCTGAAATTCTGTAATTGGTTCCCATATAAGAATGACTTTCCACTCCTCTATCATTTCCTATATGGTCATGACCATGATCAGAATACTGATCAGCATGCAGCCCATATTCATCATTGTTCGTTATGACGGCTCCTCCTTCACCACAGGTAATTGTTTTTACAAAATCAAAAGAAAAACTTCCGGCATCTCCTATGGTTCCTAACATTTTTCCATTATAACTACCACCAAAGGCCTGACAAGCATCTTCTAATAAAAGTAAATTGTGCTTTTTGCAAATTTCCTTTAAAGCATCCAATTCGGCCATCGCCCCGCACATATGAACTGGCATAACAACCTTGGTTCTTGAGGTTATTGCCGCCTCAACAGCTTTGGGATCCATGGTTAAGGTATCATCAATTTCAACCAATACAGGTGATGCACCTGAAGCAATGATTGATTCAAAACTGGCCACAAAAGTAAAACAAGGCATAATGACCTCATCTCCGGCACCCACTCCCATTATTGCAAGAGCTGTATTTAACGCCGTTGTTCCACTACTGGTAAGTTGGGCGTGTTTAACACTGAACCTGTTTTCTATTTCTATCTCAAGTTCCTTCGCTTTCCAATGACCATTTCTCATACCATCAAAACCATAACGCATTAAAACGCCATTCTCAAGTACGTCATTTAACTCTTTTCTTTCGGCGTCACCAAATAACTCAAATCCAGGCATAATTATTCTTAATTAAATAGGTTATATCCATGCTGTCAAAGATAATTATTTCTAATTAAAACACGGGCTAAATCTCTCTGCGATTCTCAAGTTGATACCACTTGTGATTTCATCTAATTAAAGATGATAATTAAGTTCATTCACAAAGATAAAAAATGCCCTGAAGTGTTTAAATTAATTATTATTTTTGGACCATGGAAGAATTTATAAACGGAATACCAAAAGCTGAACTACATCTGCATATTGAAGGTACTTTTGAGCCTCAGTTAATGTTTGACATTGCTAAAAGGAACGATATTTCAATCCCTTTTGCCTCGGTTCAGGAAATTGAAGAAGCGTATGCCTTTGATTGCCTGCAGGATTTTTTAGACATCTATTATCAGGGAGCTCAGGTCTTGATCCATGAACAGGATTTTTACGATTTAACTTTTAGCTATTTAAAAAAGTGTGCCGAACAAAATGTATTACATACCGAAATTATGTTCGATCCACAAACCCATACCGAAAGAGGTGTTCCCTTTAAAACGGTAATCGACGGCATTTATAGCGCCTGCTCAGACGCCCAAAAAGAGTTTGGTATTTCCTCATTTTTAATCATGAGCTACCTTAGACACCTTTCTGAGAATGAAGCTTTTGTAACCTTAGAGCAATCCATTCCCTTTAAAGACCGCATAAAAGCCATAGGCCTGGATTCTTCTGAAAAAGGTAATCCTCCGTCGAAATTTAAAAAAGTATTTAACGCTTCAGTAAAACAGGGTTATATAGCTTTGGCTCATGCCGGAGAAGAGGGTAATGCAGACTATGTTTGGGAAGCCATAGACCTTCTAAAGATCAAAAGAATAGATCATGGCAACAATTCTCTTCAAGATGCAAAACTCGTAGCAGAAATTATAAAACGTGACATGGCCCTTACAGTTTGCCCCTTATCGAACAAGGCCTTGCAGGTTGTGTCTGATT
>JAUXCI010000050.1 GCA_030618945.1 Flavobacteriaceae bacterium | reverse complement strand
TGATTAGCATTTATCCCGCAGTTGGAGCAGTATTGTCAGCTTTGTTTTTGATAAAGTATAAATTAAGTGATCGTTATATGAAGGATATTAGTGCTGATCTTGACAGCAAAAGAATCAAATAAAAAAAGAGAAATAGCATAAGTTTAATTTTAGACGATGCTCCTTGAAGACCATTAGTCTTGACGGTATTTATTATATTTGACTGATTAAAGAAATGAAAATGACCAAACTATTTGCCTTAACTGGAAAGATTCAAAGTTATTCATGGGGAGGCAGGCAATTCATCCCTGAATTATTAAGCAAGGATGAGAAAGACCATAAGGCAGCTGAATATTGGTTGGGGGCACACGTGAATTCGCCTTCAATTGTAGCTACAGATGATGGTGAAATTGCGCTTAATACCTTTCTGGATTCGAATCTCATTCAAACGCTGGGGGCAGAAATTGCAAAGAAATTTGGCAGATTACCATTCTTGTTTAAAGTACTGGATGTCAAGGATATGCTATCTATTCAGCTTCATCCCAGTAAACTAGAGGCAGAAAAGGGCTTTAAGTTTGAAAATGAAAAGGGAATTCCACTCACTGCTTCGTTTAGAAATTATAAAGACGACAATCATAAACCAGAGATCATGGTCGCTCTTAGTGAATTTTGGTTGTTGCACGGGTTTTTAGTCAAGGAGCAGCTGGCAAAGAGATTAAATGAAATTCCAGAATTTAAAGGTTTATTAAACGTTTTCGAGAAAGGCGGCTATTTGGGTCTTTATAAAACCGTTATGGAGCAATCTCAAAAAGAAAGTGATAAAATTCTAAGCCCTTTGATCAATAGAATTTTACCGATATACAAAGCTGGACGTTTAGACAGATCAAATCCTGATTATTGGGCGGCAAAAGCTTTTGAGATGTCAGAAGATAAATACGTTTTTGATAAAGGGATTTTTTCCATATATTTTTTCAATATCGTTCGCGCTAAAAAAGGAGATGCCATATTTCAAGACAACGGAATTCCTCATGCTTATCTGCAAGGGCAAAACATCGAATTGATGGCAAATTCTGATAATGTCCTAAGAGCAGGGTTAACGCCAAAGCACGTAGATGTACCTGAATTATTAAAGCACGTCGTTTTTGAAGAGACTAAGCCACATCTAATGTCAGGGGAATTACAGAAGAACGAAATAGAAACAATTTATAAAAGCCCGGCACCTGATTTTGAACTGAGTAAAATAGAATTACAGAAAACTCAAAAGTATCACGCTAAGGCTAAAACAGCTCAAATTTTATTGATCATTGAAGGCGAAGCTATGATCCAGGAAGGGAAAACGAGCTTAAAATGTAAAAAGGGCGATTCGGTACTTTTGACTGCTGAGGCTGATTATAGTATTAGCAGTTCGTCAAAGGTTATTATTTACAAAGCAACAGCACCTTAGGTCAATGAAATAATGAATCAATGAAATAATGAAACAATGATATAATGTTGGGCCTAGAAACCAACTTTATGTTTTAATATACTTTCTTCCCAAACGATTATCTCCTCAAGAAAAAAGATGACTTTATTCATAATAAAATTCTCGTTTATCTCATTTGGATTGTAAGTACCAATATTTTTAATATTGGAATCAAAAGTTGGTTCTGCCACTTCAGGATAAATAATAAAAACAGCCACATTACCATTGTATTTTTGTGAAAAGACTAAGGCAGCGCCTTTAATAAATTCAAAATCTACTGATCCGTCCCATTTGTCAATTAGTGATTCAGGAAAAGTTTCAAATGAAATATTGACTGCTTTGTTATTCATTAACCAATTGAGTTCTTGTACATGCCATCCAATTTCATGTTTCTCCCTAATATCATGTAATGTTTTTATAAGTAATGGAAAGGCAAATTTTTTCCACTTCTTTCTTTTTTCGAGAACCTTTTCAAGAGAGTTTAAGTAGCCATTTACTGATTTAATCAAGGTTTTGTCTTCCATAATACAGAATATTAAAGTTGGAATATTTGACAGTTAAATTGGAACAATCCTGCTGATTTAACCAAAGCTAAATAAGTGGAGCTGTTAGGTTATTAGTGTAAAGTTATCATGATTCAACATCATATGAAATGATCATAATCATTTGAATTATTGATTGGGATCAATGAGACAATGATATAATGAAACAATGATATATTGATTCAATGATGCATTGATTCAATGATATATTGGTTCACCACAGCAGGATAATTATTAATCACAGAACCAATTACTAAAGAGATATTTTTAGGAGGGAATGTCGGTTAATTTCGTATATTCCGTCGCTTTTTGGAGATAAGATCAAATAAAATTAATAGAAATAGCTCATGATTAAGAATTATTATACCCTGGTTGCTGTAGTTTGCCTACTGGTCAATTCGCTTTACGCACAAGACACTTATAAAAGAAATGCTTCAGCGGATGTTGAGCACTATATCTTTAATTTAACATTAAACGATAAAAACAATGAGATTCTTGGAGAATCTTTGGTAAGGGTGAATCTGGAAAATGTAAAAGACACATTTTCCTTAGATCTGATTGCTAAATCAGGAAAATACGGAATGGAAGTTACTGATGTTTCTGAGGGAGCGAACAAAGCTAATTATAAGTATATAAATAATAAGATTTTGATCATTCCGTCTCTCCAGGGAACTGAGACTCGTACTTATAAAATTCAGTACCATGGAATTGCCGAAAAAGGAATGGTTATTGACACTACAAAATACGGACAAAGATCCTTTTTTGGAGACAACTGGCCCAATTTGGCTAGGCATTGGTTACCTAGCGTAGATCACCCTTATGATAAAGCCACTGTTGAGTTTAGGGTAACAGCTCCAGCACATTATGACGTGGTGGCAACGGGCAAAAAAGTTGAAGAAAGTAATTTGGGAAATGGCTTTAAGTTAACAAGTTATAGCGAGCCCGCACCGGTAGCTATGAAAGTGATGACCATTGGCGTTACAAAATTTGCTACTGTGTTTCTTGGCGAAGTAGATGATATTGAAGTATCGGCCTGGGTATACCCTGAAAACAGATTGGAAGGTTTCTCAGATTTTGATGAGGCTACAAAAATATTACATTATTTTATTGAAGAAATTGGCCCATATTCCTATGCAAAACTGGCCAATATGCAGGCTAAAACAGCTTGGGGAGGGCTTGAGAATGCTGGAACTATTGCATATAATGAAAGATCCATTACGGGTAAAAATAAGATTCAAGGCCTGATGGCTCATGAAATTGCGCATCAATGGTTTGGTAATTCTGCCACTGAGAATAGCTGGAATCACGTATGGCTTAGCGAAGGTTTTGCTACCTATTTTACCATTTTATATCAGGAAAATGTTTTGGGAAATGAAAAGAGAAAAGAAGAGCTTATTCAGGACCGTAATCAAGTAATAGCATATTACAAAAAAAATCCATCTCCTGTTATTGACAATACGATCAAGGACCCAAAAAAGGTATTGAACAAAAACACCTATCAAAAGGGGGGCTGGGTACTCAATATGTTGAGGCATAAACTAGGTAACGATATATTTTGGAAAGGAATACAGGTTTATTATAAGACTTATAAAGACAGTAATGTCATGACGGCCGATTTTCGCAAAGTCATGGAAGATGTTTCAGGCGAAGATTTAAAAGATTTTTTTGAGCAGTGGCTCTTTGTAAAAGGATACCCTGAAATAAAATGGAATTGGAAGTATAAGAACGGAAAGGTAATTATCTCGCTTGAGCAGATGCAAAAACATCATGTTTTCAATTTTCCTCTTGAATTTGGAGTTCTAATTGGAGATAAAATAAAGCTTGAAACCGTTCAGATGAATGCAAAAAAAGCAACTTTTGAAATCGAAACGAATGCAAAACCTGTGGATTTAGTAATTGACCCTGAGGTTTGGTTGTTGTTTGAGGAGAAAAAGTAATTGCCTAAAGCCTACTCGGCTAATGTTTATATAGAAATCTGCATTTTGTTTTATACATTTAAGGTGTTATTCATCTTCTTATGAAGAAAAACCGATTCATTTTTCTCATTATTTTGCTTTTGGCAGGAGCAATTTTTGCTCAAGATAAGAAGGTTCATGTAAAATGGATCGATCAGGAGATAGAATTAGACGGAGCCTTAAATGAATCCGTATGGAGTCAAGTAGATCCAGCTAAGGATTTTTGGCAATACTTCCCAACAGATACGGCGCTAAGCACCTCTCAAACCGAGATCAAAATGTTATATGATGCCAAGTATCTTTATGTGGGTATCATCGTATTTGCAGAAGGAGATGACTATATAGTTCCGTCTTTAAGAAGAGATTTTTCGGCACGTGGAAATGACAATATAAGTTTGTTATTTGATACATACAAGGACGGAAGCAACGCCTTTTTTTTCGGAACAAACCCTGAAGGTGTGCAGAGGGAAGCGCTTATCTCAGGAGGAGGTGCTGAATTCAGTGACTTTAGGTCCACTTGGGACGTAAAATGGGAAAATACTTCCAAAGTCCACACGGATTATTATATCGCTGAAATGAAGATTCCCTTATCATCGTTTAAATTCAGGGACAAAGAAACTGTATGGCGGTTTAATTCTTATAGGTTTGATACGCAATCAAATGAGTGGAGTTCATGGGCAAATATTCCCCAGAATCAGCATATTACCAACCTCGCCTTTATGGGACAAATGATTTTTGAAAAACCTTTAGACAAGGTCAAAACGCCCTTCGCCCTGATTCCATATGTTTCAACTAACATATCAAAAGATTTTGATGCCAATGATACCGATACCAATTTTTCTATTGGAGGTGATGCAAAGGTTCCTTTGGGCAACAGTATGAACCTTGATTTAACTATAAATCCAGATTTTTCACAAGTTGAGGTAGATGAATTAGTGATCAACCTGACCCGTTTTGAAGTCTTTCTACCTGAAAAAAGACAGTTCTTTATCGATAATGCTGATTTATTTTCAGATTTTGGAAGCATTGAAGATGCAAACCCTTTCTTTTCCAGACGAATTGGTATCGCCAAAGATCTGGACGATAATACAATAGAGAATCCTATAATTGCTGGTGCAAGATTAAGTGGTAAAATAAATAACAATTTACGTATCGGCGTTTTAGATGTTCAGACGGCTGAAGATGCTGAAAACGAAATTCCCACTAATAATAATCTGGTTGTGGCTTTGCAACAAAAGGTGTTCAGCAGATCTAATATTGGGTTTATATTTGCCAATCGACAGGTTACAAACGGGGCTGATTTTGTTGAAGAGGCTGAAGAATTCAATCGTGTAATTGGCCTGGATTTTAACCTGAGAAGCGAGGATAATAAATGGGAAGGGAAATATTATCTGCATAAGTCCTTTACCCCTGAAGCAGGAGACAAGGATTTTTCTTCAGGTGGTTTTCTGGAATATAATACCAGAGACTGGAAGTTTAACCTGGGAAGCAGATATGTAGGAGAAGATTTTCAAGCCGATTTAGGATATATCAGGCGTAATGACATATTGACCCTTGATCCGGTGGCAACCAGAACCTTTTATCCAACAGATTCGAAAATTAACACAAATACCATTGAATTACGAAGTTCTTCTACCTGGAGCCCTGAACTCGATTTTAAGTATACTGACGGTATGGTTGACCTCGAATATCTAATCCAGTTTCGTAATCAAAGCAGCATTGAAGTAGCCCTTAACCATCGCTACACATATTTATTGGAAGATTTTGATCCCACAGGATCAGAAGACGGTGAACCTTTACCCGCTTTCAGCGATTACAACTATAGTAAATTGGATTTTACTTATGAATCAGACAGAAGAAAAGCTTTCTCTTTTACTGCACGAACAGACGTAGGTCAGTTTTTTAATGGTTATAAATACTCCTTTACGAGTGATTTTAATATAAGGGTGCAACCTTTTTTTACAGCATCTTTAAGATCAAGTTATAATTATATTGACCTTCCCGATCCTTATCCAACAGAAACCATTTGGTTTGTTGGCCCTAAGTTTGAATTTACCTTCACTAAAAATCTCTTTTGGTCAACTTTTGTACAGTTTAACAGTCAGGATGAAGATTTTAGTATCAATTCAAGGTTACAGTGGAGGTTTAAACCACTTTCTGACTTATATGTGGTGTACAATGACAATTATAAAACAACACCTTTCGCCCCAGGAACCAAGACATTGATTGTTAAATTTACTTATTGGATAAATATTTAAGTGTTCAATTTTTTTTGCTCATCCCTTTGCTATTGTTTTATGTATTCGTGATGTTAATTCTAATTTACTCACTTGGAAACATTATCTTTTATGTAATTATTTCTTCCGGTTGTAATTAAATTAACCGCTCCGGCCAATAATTCTACTGTAATTTACGCATAAGTTTTTACTCTTTATTACTATTGAAATATGAATACTCAATTTATATCTTTGATCAATTCACTCTTGTAAGTTGCTCTCTCTTGGCTTTATCATTGATACAAGGAAAAGTTGTAATTTAGAAACTTATCCAAAAAAATACAATATCGCAACAAACTATCCATAACCACAAAAATTAATTTGATGATGAACAGTAAAAGTATCCTAAGAACCCCGATCGTTTTAACCCAATTATTTTTTCTTGTATCGGCTATAGCCTTCGGACAGGAAAGCTTGCAATTAGCCGATATCTACAAAAACGGAACTTATAATTCTAAAGGCTATGGTCCTGTAAGATGGATGGAAGACAATAAAGGCTATTCAACGCTTGAAGACAACAAGGAAGTTGGTGGGGTAGACATTATCAGATACGAAGCAAAATCAAGTAAAAGATCCATACTGGTTTCAGCAGAAAAATTGATCCCGGAAGGCGAAACAAAACCACTTGAGATTTATAATTATGAATGGTCGGTTGATAATTCTAAATTATTGGTATTTACAAATACTCGCAGGGTATGGCGTCGTAATACCAGAGGAGACTATTGGGTACTTGACATTGCATCCGGCAAGCTTAGGCAATTAGGTAAATCAGTTGAACGGACAACCATGATGTTCGCTAAGTTTTCACCTGACGCAACAAGGCTTGGCTTTGTAAGCAAGAATAATATTTATGTTGAAGACATAAATTCGGGGGCTATTGAACAAATAACCTCCGATGGTAGTGACTCCATTGTCAACGGAACATTTGATTGGGTATATGAAGAGGAGTTAGGTTGTAGAGACGGATTTAGATGGAGCCCAGACGGGACGCAAATAGCCTACTGGCAATCTGACACAAAAGATATAGGAACATTTTTTATGATCAATAACCTTGATTCTATTTATGCAACAATTATTCCTATTCCTTATCCAAAGGTTGGTACCAATAATTCATCCGTTAAGGTGGGTGTAGTAAATTCCGCCGGTGGTGAAACCAAATGGTTTGATGTTCCGGGAGATCCGGCAAATAACTATTTGGCAAGGATGGATTTTATTCCAAATTCAAGTGAGGTAATGATACAGCAATTGAATAGAAAGCAAAATGCAAATACGGTATGGGTGGGTGATACACAAACCATGGCCCTTAAAAATATTTTTGTTGACAAGGATGAAGCCTTTTTAGACATTCATGATAATATTATGTGGTTGGAAGATGAGCAATACTTTACCTGGACAAGCGAAAAGGACGGCTGGTTACACTTGTATAAAGTTTCAAGAGATGGGAAGGATTTTACGACCATCACCAATGGCAATATTGATGTGGTAAGAATTAACTGTATTGATCCTAAAAGTGGCTATGTATATTATATTGCTTCCCCTGAGAACTTTACCCAACGTTATTTATACCGCAGTAAAATTGATGGCAGTACGGCTCCTGAGCGGGTTAGCCCACACGACCAGCCTGGCCAACATTCATATCAGATATCAGCCGATGCCAAATATGCCATTCACACTTTTCAGAATACAAAAACACCAAGAATAATAGATCTGATCAACCTTCAAAGTCACAAAACGATTAGGGTTTTGGAAGACAATAAGGAACTCTTAGAAAAGGTAACGGCTTTAGGGTTGGGCCAAAAAGAATTTATCAAATTGGATATTGGGGATGTGGTTTTAGATGCATGGATGATAAGACCTCCAAATTTTGATGCCACTAAGAAATATCCCATCATATTTTATTTATATGGTGAGCCGGCGGGCTCCACGGTTCAAGATGCTTGGCAAAGGAGAGCGCTTTGGCATCAGTTTCTGGCACAGGAAGGATATGTTATAGCCAGTATTGATAACAGAGGCACACGTACCCCCAGAGGGAGAGATTGGAGAAAGTCCATATATGGTCAAATTGGAATTTTAGCGGCCCATGATCAAGCCGCAGCTGCTGTGGAATTATTTAAGAAATACGACTTTATTGATACAAACAGAGTGGGTCTATGGGGCTGGAGTGGAGGTGGCCAAATGACCATGAATTGTTTGTTTAGGTATCCTGAAATTTATAAGTCAGGACTGGCTGTTTCATTTGTGGCTGACCAAAGACTTTATGACAATATTTATCAGGAACGATATATGGGTTTATTAGAAGAAAATGAAGCCAATTATATTGCCGGATCACCTATCAGTCATGCAAAAGATTTAGAGGGAAACCTTATGATTATACATGGCACAGCGGACGATAACGTGCATTATCAAAGTTTTGAACGCCTGGCAAATGAGCTTGTTAAATACAATAAGATGTTTGATATGATGTCGTACCCAATGAGGGCTCATGGTATTTATGAGCGTGAAAACACATCCTTACATCTCAGAGAAACAATGGCGAGGTATTGGAAAAGAGTATTTGAGATTGATGGAGAGGAGTAATGCTGAAATTAAGTGTAATAATTTATTGTTTAAATAAAAATCAATCCAAATGAGGATCCTTCTTTTTTTCTGTTTGCTCTTGCTTGCTTGTAATGAGAATGGTGAAACACAATCAATAAAGGATTTTACATATTTAAGCCCAGTTGCAGAACATATCTCCGATAAGTCTTTTGACCCTTCCACCCTAATGTGGTACGTTGAGCCGGCTGCCGAATGGGAAGATGCGTTACCCGTTGGCAATGGCAGGTTGGGAGCCATGGTCTTTGGAGGAATTGAAGAGGAAAGGATCCAATTAAATGAAGACAGCTATTGGTCAGGAGGTCCTTATAGCACAGTGGTTAAAGATGGGTATAAGGCACTTCCTAAAATTCAGGAACTCCTATTTGAAGGAAAACCCCTTGAAGCACATAAGCTTTTCGGACGAAATATGATGGGCTATCCGGTTGAGCAACAAAAATACCAGTCCTTGGCCAACCTTCATCTATTTTTCGATAAGGAGGCAGAAGCCCAAGCTTATAAACGATGGTTGGATATGTCAACAGGTATCTCGGGTGTTGAATATGAAATAAATGGCGTTAGTTATCTCCGAGAAGTATTTTCTTCTGCAGTTGATCAAACCATTGTTGTTCGATTAACAGCCAGTGAACCGGGAAAGATTAGTTTTGAAACCGAGTTAAGAGGCGTGAGAAACAGTGCCCATTCTAATTATGCCACAGATTATTTCAGAATGGATGGAAAAGGAGAAAATGAATTAGTGCTCACCGGTAAATCTGCTGATTACATGGGCATTGAAGGAAAATTACGCTATGAAGCTCGCGTACGGGTAAAAACTGAAGGTGGAAATATTATACGTAAAGGCACAAGAGTTCATGTAAAAAATGCCAACACCGCGACTATTTATTTTGTAGCCGCCACCAACTTCATTAATTATAAAGATGTAAGTGGAGATGAAAACTTACGCGTTAAAACGGATTTAGAAAAATTGAATAAGACCAATTATCAAACAATAAGAGACAATTGTGTTCAAGACTATCAAAAGTTTTTTAATCGCGTAAACCTAAAATTACCTGAAACGCCTACTTCGTTTCTTCCTACCGACGAACGAATGACAAGTATCCAATCTAAGCCGGATCCTCAAATGGCATCATTATCTTATCAATTTGGCAGATACTTATTGATATCTTCAAGCCGACCTGGAACACAACCAAGCAATTTACAAGGCATTTGGAATAAAGACATGAATCCATCGTGGGATTCCAAATACACGACCAATATCAATACAGAAATGAATTACTGGGCCGTAGAATCGGCCAACCTTTCTGAATTATCTGAGCCCCTTTTTAAAATGATAGAGGAGCTTACTGATCAGGGTACAGATGTAGCCAAAGAACATTATGGAGCAAAAGGATGGGTATTCCATCAGAATACTGATATATGGCGTGTGGCTGCTCCGATGGATGGACCTACCTGGGGTACTTTTACAGTTGGAGGGGCATGGTTAACTACGCATATATGGGAGCATTATCTGTATACGCAGGATCTTGAATTTTTGAAAAAAGTATATCCGATAATCAAAGGATCAGTAGACTTTTTTATGGATTTTCTTGTAGAACACCCCAATGGGAAGTGGCTGGTAACGAATCCGTCAAACTCACCTGAAAATCCACCAAAAGGATCTGGGTATGAGTATTTCTATGATGAGGTAACCGGCATGTATTATTTTACAACGATAACAGCGGGGGCCACCATGGATATGCAGATCTTAAATGACCTGTTCAGTTATTATGCAGAGGCTGCTCAAATATTAGTCAAGGATCAAGCATATGCGCTGGAAGTTTTAAAAGCAAGAGACCGATTGGTACCTTCTCAAGTTGGGAAGGATGGCACTTTGCAAGAATGGGCAGAAGACCTAGAGCAGTTGGAAGACAAACACAGACATTTTTCCCATATGTATGGTTTATATCCGGGAAATGTGCTTTCTGCAGCAAACACCCCGGAACTCGTTGACCCAATTAAGGCCGTTTTAGAACAACGAGGCGATGGTGGAACGGGCTTTTCACGCGCGTGGAAGATGGCTTTATGGGCAAGACTAATGGATGGGAACCGTGCAAATTCAATTTATAAAGGTTACTTGAAAGAACAATGTTATATGTCAATGTTTGCCAAGTGTTTTACCCCTTTACAGGTTGATGGTTCCTTAGGGCTTACCGCAGCCGTTTCGGAGATGCTTATTCAATCACATGAAGGTAGCATAGTGCTTTTACCCGCATTACCGGATGAATGGACCGATGGTAGTTTTGAAGGAGTTTGTGCCCGTGGTGGTTTTGAGTTAAACATGAAATGGAAGGACAAAACCATTACGGAACTTGATCTTTTATCCAAAGCCGGAGCAGTTTGTCGTATTGAAGCAGGTGTGAATATGACCCTAAGTTCAAATGGGGAAAAAGTCAATTTCAAAACCTTGGGAGATGGGTCTATTGAATTCCAAACAACAAAAGGAAGTCGATATAAAATGGTTAAGATATAAGCTGCAATTGCATATGGTTTTGTTTATTAAGCAAAGTACTGTAGTCACTCTGAAAGGAAAAAATCAGTATACGGCTGCAAGCGACTAGCCTATTTCTTGTAACCCATTTTTGATATGGGTTTTGGATTATCTTTCTTGTCGATCAATTTATCCAAGTAGTTAAAAACAAGCTCTATATTTTTATTCTGGTTGGATAGCTTCCTTTCATAATTAATTATTAGACACCAATCAGCACATTCCATTTCATTTCGCGCAAAGCTTCATTATGTGAAAAGAGCTTCATTAAAAATCTAATAAATGCCACTTTTTATATTTAGTGGCATTTATTGGAAACATCTATAAGTTGAGCATAATAGAGCATTGTACGGCTATTATCATGTTAGTATCAAACTTTGATTTATACTACTGTCAACTTAGCTCATTTAAGAACAGACATTATGCGATTGCAAATTAGATTGTAAAAGATATCAGAAGAATGGGCTACGAGTTTAAGCGAATGCCTTTATCAAATGAATTATATCTACCAGTTAAATTAGATCAGCCTATACACCACTTTTAGGAATTAGTAGAATTTTCTCTTTAACCACACATAAAATTTTTCGTGATCTTGAAATACTGAGTGCAATTATATTAGT